>OMUM01000105.1 GCA_900314225.1 uncultured bacterium
AGATAATCTAATATTTATATAGATGTAGGTGATTATATGGGAAAAGAAATAAAAAAAAGAATTGTTGACAGTGATATTGAACTTGCTAAAAACTCAAGTCGTAAAAAATCAATTATAACAATTATAATTTTATTAATAATAATTATTCTTCTTGTATTATTTTTATTATATGACTATGAAATAATATTTCCAGAAAAAGAAAAAAATACAACAACTGAAACTACTACTAAAAGACATGAAAAGAAAGATGTTAATTTAGATATAAATAATCCTAATATAATTAATTTATATAATAATGTTCATAATAATATTAGTGATGATTTAATTTACAGTACTGATAAAATGACTACTGATAAGATGAGTAATGAATATAAATTAGATCTTGCCTATAATATTTATAAAAAAGATATCTTAGATGAAACTACTAAAATTAGTATATCTGAAGATAAAATTAAAAAATCATATGAATTAATATTTGGAAAAAATAGTTATAAACATGTTGATAATATAAGAGATAAGTGCAATACTTTAACTTATGATTCAATTACCAAATCATATATAAATAATAATCCTAGTACTTGTAATATAACAGATAAAGAAACTATTCATGAAAAAATAATTTCGGCTATAAGAAATAAAAA
Source organism: uncultured bacterium (assembly GCA_900314225.1). GTDB lineage: Bacteria > Bacillota_I > Bacilli_A > RF39 > UBA660 > UBA3789. The sequence continues at coordinate 642 of OMUM01000105.1, forward strand.
TAATAAATTAGTTATTACAAGTGCTGTTGTTTATAATATTGGTGAAGATGATAATACTAGTAATTTATGTCAAGATAGAGATTGTAACAAAGTATTAACTGAAAATAACGGCGATTATACAAGAGAAAAGCATTTTAATGATTATATAGATGATAATAAAGATCAGTTGCAACAATATTCTTATGAATATAAACTAGATAATGATGGTTTCTATTATTATGTAGGTTTTGAGAGGACAAAGAATTAGTCCTCTTTTTTTTTAGAATATTTTATTGTACAATAAGTATGTGGTGGTTTTATGCAACTTAAGTATAATAATAAAGAATATGAAATAGTAGTAGAAAAGAAAAGAAGTAATAAAAATACCTATATTAGAGTAAAAAAAGATTTAAAAGTACGTGTAACAACTTCTATATTTACAAGTAATTTTACTATTAATAGATTAATTAAAGATAATTATAAAAGTATTTGTAATATGATTGATAAGGAAGAAATTAAAGTTAGAAATAATAATGGTTTCTTTTATCTAGGAAAACAATATGTAATTATTCATGTTGATGGAGCTAAAGTAGAGTTTTCTGGAGATATAGTTTACATTGGTAATGATATTGATATAGATAAATGGTATAAAAATAAAGCTAAAGAATTATTTAAAGAGAGACTTGACTATAATTATAATAATTTTAGTAGGAAAATACCTTATCCTAAACTTAGAATTAGGAAAATGACTACTAGATGGGGAGTCTGTAATATAAAAACACATGTAATAACTTTAAATCTAGAATTAATAAAAAGAGATACCAAATATTTAGACTATGTTATTATCCATGAACTTAGTCACTTAATACATGGAGATCATTCTAGATCATTTTGGAATTTAGTTAGAGAAAATTTATCCGACTATAAAAAATATCGAGATGAAATGAAGGAGTTTTAATGATTATCACTAGTTTAGAAAATAATAAAATTAAAGAACTTGTTAAATTACAAAAAAAGAAGTATCGTGATCTTACTAATACTTTTATTGTTGAAGGGGACCACTTAGTTAATGAAGTTATAAAAGAAGGATTAGCTCTTGAATTATTTGTTTTAGATGGAGAACATTTTTCTTATAATCTACAAACAACTTATGTAAGCGAAGATGTAATGAAAAAGATTAGTACAATGGACTCTATTCCCAAAATAATCGCTTTATGTAATAAGATTAATAGTAAAAAAATTATTGGTAATAGAATATTGCTACTGGATGAAATACAAGATCCAGGAAATTTAGGAACTATTATCAGAAGTGCAGTAGCTTTTAATATCACTACAATAATTCTTTCTAATAATACAGTTGATTTATATAATCCTAAAGTATTAAGAAGTACCCAAGGTATGTTTGCACACATTAATATTATTAATATGGATGAAAATATTGCTCTTAAGGAACTAAAAGAAGCTAATTATATTATTTATGGTACTAGCGTAAATAATGGAGTTGATGTTCGAAAACTAACTAATGAAGAAAAAAATAAATTTTGCTTAATCATGGGTAATGAAGGTAGTGGAATGAATAATAATATTAGTAAACAATGCGATAAAAACTTATATATAAAAATGAATAGTAATGTAGAAAGTTTAAATGTAGGTATTGCCTGTAGTATATTATTATATGAATTAGATAGGTAGGTTATTATGAATAATATTTATGTTGGAAAAGTTGTAGGTACTCATGGTATTAAAGGAGAAATAAAAATATTAAGTGATTTTCAATTTATAGATAAAGTCTTCTTTGTTGGTAATAAAATAATTATTGATAATAAAGAATATATTATTAAAAGTTATCGACATCATAAAAAGTTTGAAATGATTACTATAAATGATTATAATAATATTAATGATGTTTTATTTTTAATAAATAAAAAAGTTTATGTTAATGGAGTTAAATTAGATAATAATGAAATTTTGGATTCAGATTTAAAAAAATATAAAGTAATTAATAGTAATGGAGAAATTGGCAAAGTATTAGAAATATTTATGGCAAGTCCAAATAATAAAATAATAAGAATTATGTTTAAAAAACAGGTATTATTACCAATAAAATCTCCATATTTAAAAATTGATAAAGATAAAAAAGAAATATATATTGAATTAATAGAAGGAATGTGATCAAAATGAAAATTGATATTTTAACACTTTTTCCTGATATGTTTAAAGGAGTTTTTGATGAGTCAATTATTAAAAGAGCTATCTTTGAAAAAAGAGTAGAAATTAATATAATTAATTTTCGTGATTTTACAAAAGATCCACATAATAAAGTAGATGATACTCCATATGGCGGAGGAGCAGGTATGGTACTTATGCCTCAACCAATATTTGATTGCGTTAAAAGTCTAAAAACACCTTTCTCAAAAGTCATATTATTAACTCCTGATGGTATAAGTTATAAACAAGACATTGCCTATAATCTGTGTAAAGAAAAACATTTAATTTTAATCTGCGGTCATTATGAAGGCTTTGATGAAAGAATTAGAAGCCTATGTGATATGGAACTAAGCATTGGTGATTATGTCTTAACAGGAGGTGAAATACCAGCCATGGTTATAGTAGACTCAGTAGTAAGACTTTTACCTGGTGTAATTAATGAAGAAAGTTCCAATAATGATTCCTTTAATAATAATTTATTGGATTATCCAACTTATACAAAACCTAGAGTTTATGAAGGAATGAAAGTCCCAGAAGTATTACTCTCAGGAGATCATAAAAAAATAGCAGAATATCGTATGCAAGAAAGTATAAAAAAAACAAAATTAAGAAGACCTGATTTATTAGAAAAGTAGTGGTGATTATATATGTATTTAGTAAATAGTAATTATAAAAATGATGGACACATGCTTGATAAAACAGAACTTATGGATATTGATGGATTTTTAATTGGATCAAATAGAAAAGTTTATTCTATATCTGGTTGTGATATAAAAAAAATAAGTATTTCCTCAAAATCCTTGGCTAATCCTATAGTTTATGATAAAGTTAGAGAAAAATACAATTTACTAATACAATATATAACAGGAATATTAATTAATGAAGATGATAATGATGATAATTCAGGTGATGCTTATCGTGAAGCATTAAATAGAATTGAAAAGTTTAGATTAATTATTAAAAATAAATATCGAAAGTTTCTTACTAAAAAAGAACTAGAATATATGTCAAAACAATTAGTCATTTTACAAAAAGAATTAAATAGAAAACTCTTAGAAATACATAATAGTTATGTTGAATCATTAGTAAATGAACATAGTCGTGGTAGATAAAATATTTACATGTAAACTAATATTCTGAATAGATTATTAGTTTTTTATTTGTTATAATTTATATAAGGTGGTAGTAATGAAAAAAATTAATAATAAAATATTTTTGAGAATTTGTTTTATTTCTTTTGTTATAGTAATATCTCTTGGAATGTTAGTATCATTTATAATTAATGATCCTATTTTATTCGCAACTTCAATTAATGATAGTAAAAAAATAAATGTTCTTTTGGATAATGTTTCGGCTAATGTTACTGGCAATGCTACCTATACTTTACCTAAAGTAAGAGATACTTCGCTTAGTAATTATAATGTAATTTTTTATAGTGCTACATCTACAGTTACTTATAACTTTACATTAACTAATAAAAACAATGAAGACGTAATTCTTACTAAAATTATTCAAGAAAATCCTTTATGTTTCGGTTCAAGTCCTAGTGATAATAAAATAGTATGTGATAACCTAGAATATAAATTATTTTATAATGATAGTAGTAATATTAAAATTGGAGATAAATTAAAACAAAATGAAACAAAAAAATTAAAATTAATAATAAAAGTGCCTGATAACTTAAATGGCTTAGTTAGTTTTCCAATTAAAATTGACAATTTAGATATAAAACTTATATATACTAGATAATTATGATATAATTTTAGTATAAAATAGGTGGTGAGTTTTATGAAAAAAAATAATAAATTTTATTTTGTAGATGACATTAATAGTATATCTAATAATAAAAATAAAATATATATTAGTTTTGAATCTAGAATACTTATAAAATTAACTTTAATAATTATTTTATTTATTAGTTCTAGTTTCTTTATTTATAAAGCATTTAATAATGAAAAATTTTTTACTTACACTGCCAAAAGTAAAACAAATTATAGTATTTGTACAAATAATAATTGCTTTAAAAACAATATTATAAATAATTTAAATAATTCCATTATTAAATTTACTAATAGTTATCATGCTAATTTAGATAGAAAAGTATCTTATAATTTAACTTATAAATCAGTAATTAAATTAGAAATATATAATTCTAATAAAGATATATTATATGAAGATACTGATATATTAATTCCTTCTAAAAATTATCATGGTAATAGTAATAATATTAATATTAATAATGTTGGTGATATAAATCTTAATAAGTACTATGAAAGAGTTTTAAATTATAAAAATAATTATAATTTTAATATAAATGCCTCTATTGATCTATTATTCTATTTAGATAATAAAGTCTTTTCTTCTATAACAATTCCTTTAAAGGAATATAGTAATATTACTATTAATGATCTATCTATAACCAATGAAAAAATAAGAATAGATAATGATACATGGAATAATTATAATAGTTATTATGCACTTATTGGTCTTGTTCTAATTTTAATTTGTTTGATTTTAATTATTAAATTAACTAAATTTGTTAGTAAATCATTTGGAAACAAGTCAAATTATCAAAAAGAACTTGATAATATATTAAAAAAGTATGACAAGGATATTGTTAATATAAAGGAAAGTTATAATTATAAAAAAAGAAATATAGTTGAAGTAGAGAGTTTTAAAGAATTACTTGATGTACATAGTAACTTGCAAAAACCTATTATTTATTCTAAAATTAATAGTGTAAAGAGTGAATTTATAATTGATAATGGTAAAATTATTTATAAATTTATTATGAAAGAGGCTGATTTTTAAGAATACAGGTAATCATATGAATGATTCTAATTTTAGAAATATAATTTTTATTGTTATGTTATTTGCTATATTAGTAGTAACATTTACATATATTTATTTTACTGGAGGAAATTCTTCAATATATCTTGATTTGCCTTAAGGACCTAGGTCCTTTTTACTTTGGAGGTGCTTTATGTCTAATATAATTGATTATTTAAATTGGCGAGGAGATATTCCTATTTCAAATATATCACCATTTAATGAAGTTGATGATTTGATTTTAACTAGATTTTCATATCTTAATTTAGATTTAATAAATTATAAAGATAATATAAAAATAGAAGAAATTAGTAAAGAATTTACTAATATAAATAAAGATTTATTTAGAGATTATCGGGATAAAGAGTTAATAAAATTACTAGGTAATTCTAAAAGATTTAAAAATATGAAAATAACTGATTATATAAATCATAAAGATATAGAAAAATCCAAACAATTTGGAGCAGTTACTATTCATATAAATGAAAATGAAATGTATATATCTTTTATAGGTACCGATAAAAGTATTGTAGGTATTAAAGAAGATTGCAATATGAGCTTTATGAAAAATATTCCTTCACAAGTAGAAGGACTTAATTATACTAATAAAATAGTTAATAAATATAATAAAAATTTTAGATTAGGGGGTCATTCAAAAGGAGGTAATATTGCCGTTTTCTCAGGACTATATGTAAATGATTTTATAAAAGATAAAATTATAAGTATATCTAATTATGATGGACCAGGTTTTACCAAGAGTATAGTAGAAGAAAAGAAAAATAGTCAAATATTAGAAAAAATAACAACTTATTTACCAGATGAATCAATTGTTGGCATGATGCTTGAACATGATGAAAAATATGAAATAATTAAAAGTAGTATTGAAGGATTAGGACAACATAATATTTATAGCTGGATGGTTAATTATAATAGTTTAATTAGAGTTAATAATATAAAAGATAAAACTATTTTAATTAATAAAACTATAAGAGATTGGCTTTTAAATACTGATAAAAAATCTCGTGAGGTATTTGTTGATGCTGTATTTAATTTAATTGATTATAATGCTAAAGATACTTACAATGATTTATTAGTTAATTGGAAAAAAGAAGTACCAGTAATTATTGATAATTATAAAGAACTAGATAGTAATCAAAAAAAGACAATTAATAAGATGTTAAAAATATTTATAAAAACAGCAATAGATAATTTTATACATTTGAAAAAGGTAGGTAGAATATGAAAATAGCAGTTATTTCAGATATACATGGTAATTTAGAAGCAATGAATAGAGTACTTGAAGATATAAAGAAAAGAAATATTGATAAGATATTTTGCTTAGGAGATATTATTTTAAAAGGAACTCATATGAAAGAGTGTCTTGATCTAGTAAGAAAAAATTGTGAAATAGTAATTCAAGGAAATTGTGATGAAGTGTTTTCACATGATAATTTTAATTTTCAAAATAATTTAGAAAGAAAAAAATATGAGTGGGTTAGATCTAAACTAGAAAAAGATGACTTTGATTATTTATTAAATTTACCAAAAAGTTATGAATTTTATATGAGTGGTAGATTAATAAGATTATTTCATGCTACTCCTGGAGATATATATGGTTATGTTGGAAATATTGATAAGTTAGATAATTTGTATAGTTTGTTTTTACCAAGTAAATATACTTCTAATAAAATTTGTGATGTAGTAATTTATGGTCATATTCATACCCAATATATGCAAAAAATTTATAATAGAACAATAATAAATGTTGGAAGTGTAGGAAATTCACTTGATGTAATTAGAAATTCGGAAAAAGATGGTAATAATAAAAATACAACATGTGCTGATTATTTAGTAATAAATGGAAAATATAATTTCAAAGATTATGCTGATTTATCTTTTGAATTTATAAATTTAGAATATGATATAGATAAAGAATTAAATTCTAATACAGATAACTTTGAATTTGAATCATATTCCCACGAATTAAAATGTGGAAAGTATCGCGATATTGCTAAAGTAAAAGAAAGCTTAAAAAAAAGAGACATTGATTATAATAAAATATAAGAATAAT
>OMUM01000092.1 GCA_900314225.1 uncultured bacterium
GATAACCTGCTTCACTAGGAACTCGACCAGATGATGTATGTGTTTTTTCTAATAGACCTTTATCTTCTAGAATTCCCATCTCATTACGAATTGTAGCAGACGAACATTTCATAGTCTTAGAAATACTCTTTGATCCAACTGGCACTGGATTCTTAACATATTTTTCGACAATCAATTTTAACAATCTGTTTTGCCTATCAGTCAACATAGCATCAACCTCCTAGCACTTCTTTATCTCAAGTGCTAATATAAATATAATACTTTTATTGGCACTTGTCAATAATTTGTGCCAAAAAAATAAAAAGTAGTAAATTTACTACTAATTACTTTAAAAATTTAATTTGTAAAAATAAAACCTAGCCAAATCTTTCGACTTATCATCAGAAATAATCAAATAATTATTATTATCATCATTTGAATTTGTTGCGACCATTAAACCACCCGGTGTATTTATTCCATCAAATTTTTCAACTGAAGAATTTATTTTATAAGTACCATCCTGTAATGAATTTATTTTCCATATTTGTGGATCATTTCTTGATAATGAATTAAATGGTGTAAAAGCAGTTATTTGATTTTTAAATTTATTTTCATCCAAACTTATTGAAAGAGTATTAGATCTTATTAAATCCTCAATTTTAAATTCAATTCTATCTTTAGAAACAGAACCATATCTATTATTAACATCAGAACAAGCATTACCATTATATAACTTACATTCAATGGCATGAATAGACCATTTCTGATTTAATCCGCCACTTAATTCTTGACTTTTGATAATTTTATCTACATCTTCATCATTTTTATAAGTGCTTATAACTTTGGTATCAGATGTAACAGGGAAAATATAATATGTTCCCTCTGAAACTTTATCTGATAAATAATTTGGTTGATAAGCGGATATATGTATACCATCAGGTGTTTCTACTCTATTATACCCATTACTCGTAACTAATGTAAGACTATCATTAACAACTACACTATAATTAGAAATATTTTTACCGGTTGGATTATTACTAATTAAAGATATTTCATCTAAATTAGAATTACCAAAAGTAAATGTTTTACAATTTCCAGAAACGCTTGAAGTATTTTTAACTAAGCTTCCGCCACTTACTGCATATAAATTATAATTATTAACATCGGAACCATTTAAACAAAATTTAATTTTACTAACATTATTCAAACTTGTATTTTGTTTAGGTAAAGATGTAATATCATCAGTTTCTTTAACAACTCTTTCAATTTTAGCTAAACCATTTCCAGAACGTACTCCTGAAAGCATCATTCCATCATAAAAATAAAAAGAACCTTTACTTGTTGAAGTATTATAACTTAAATTAGCATTAGAATCATATGAATAATTATATTGAGTATAAGTTGGTGAAGAACTATTTGTATCAAGGGCACTATATGCAAAAGACCCTGCATATCCAGAAATAAATGAAGTACCGCCTTCAATAGCTGATGTCCCATTATAATATCCTTTTCCAGCAGCACTAGAATTATGAATTAAATTATAATCGTATGGATTACCCATTAAACTAGAAAAATTACTATATGTTGTTCCTAATAAATTGCTACTTTTTAATACATAATAATCATTTTCAATACCAGTAATATTACTATCTATAGACTTCGTATATCTGCTTAAAGTTGAACCAACTGCAGAAGATGAATCGGATCCACCTCCACCAGCAACCATTATACGTGATCTTTTAGATACTTCATTATCATCGGGTTCAACTCTAACAGAAGTCTCACCACCACCAACGCCAGAAGATCCTTGTTTACCAACATAAAAATACAATTGCTGGCCTTCAGTCAAATGAATAATTCCCGTAGCATAAGAACCTTTTCCACCTAAATAACCACCACCTTGAGCACCCCATATTTCTATTCTATACCAACCACTTTCGCCATCTGGTGTAACAAACTCTTGTCCACCATCTTTATAATTAAAAGTCATTGAAGCATTACTATAGTTAACTAAATCTTCTTTTACATCTTCCGAAATTTGTTTTGAATTAAACCTTGTATTAGCCATTGTCGACATAATTATAGTAATTAATAAAAAACCAAGTATTGCTAATCCATATATCAATGATGTAATAGCAAAACCCTTTTTATTCATATTATCACCAACTATTCTATAAATATTTTAACATATATTTTTCTTTAATAAAACAATATATTTATCTCCATACTTTTTTTCTTTTACTTTAGTGTAATAACTTGAATAAACTATTTTATTTAAATCATCACTTTCACAAATAATAATTCCTTTATCACTAAGTAAATTTAACTTTTCTACTAATTCAATACTTTTACCTATATAGTCAGTCTTATAAGGAGGATCTAAAAATATTATGTCTATTTTCTCACTTATTGAATTTAATGCTTTCTTATAATCTAAATTAAATACTTTAATATTTTCTATTCCAAGATTACTAATATTTTTATTTATAATTTTTATACACCTAATATTTTTATCAACCAGATAAGCGTATTTTGCACCTTCACTAATAGCTTCAATTCCAAGATTACCACTTCCAGAAAATAAATCTAAAACAATACTACCTCTAATATAATTTTGAATAATAGCAAATAGACTTTCCTTAACTCTATCCATCGTTGGACGAGTACCTTCAATACTAAATCCATCTAAATTCCTTCCTTTATAAATACCACTAATTACCTTCATCTATTACACTTTCCTTTATTACTGATAGTTTTTAATTTACTATTTATTTCTAAGATTAAGAAATTAACTCTAGTCTCACATTCCTTATATTCATTAAATAATGGATTAGAAATAATTTGCTTCTTTAAATCTAGATTATTAGTTTTTTTATATTCAATAATTAAATTAGATAACTCATCATTACTATTTATCTCTTTATTCAATTTTCTTATTTTAATAATATCCTCATTTTTATCTAAAACATCTTTTAAATTTTCTACTCTATTTATTAACTCATTCATACAAATATTGTATCAAATTATTTAAAAAAAATCTTTTATTTTACTAAAGAATTAAATTTTAATATAAAAACTTCGCTTCACACTAACGTAAAACGAAGTTTTTACAACGACTCACAAAAATATACTAAATTATTTACACTTTGCAAGTGAAGCAGTATGAGAAGCAGACTTAGAATTACCTGCAACATCAGTAACAGTAATATTTATATAGTACTTACATGCAGTTCCTCTATGCTTTTGACCAGCAAAAGAATCACTTACTTGTTTATAACCATTATAAGTTTTGACAAATCGTGTTGTCTGGCCACCATCTTCATGACCAGTTGCATCTCTTCTAGCTATTCCAGACATACTATCTTTTGATACTACTGGAATATAACCATTTTGGCCTTGATGAAAAACATCACCACAAATCACATTAAAAAACTCTATAGTAGGAGGTGTCTTATCTATTCTAATCGTAGTAGACGTAGAGGCACTACAATTACTTTCATCATTTGGACCAGTTGCAAAACGATTACATACTCGAATATAAACCGGTTCATTTCTTTCTGCAGAAAACTGAGTTGTTGTATAAGATGATTTTCCATAAGAAGCATCATATCTATTCCAGCCAGTATAATTATACCTATAATACCAATATCCTAATTGATTGCTTGGAGT
>OMUM01000208.1 GCA_900314225.1 uncultured bacterium
TTTTCATATAAAAAAAAGAAGTATATTTTTACTTCTTCTTAGTTAAAATTTTACTTTTTAATGATTCACAATTATTACCAAAATATGTAATTGATGAACCTGTTAAATTATTGATATACAATATATAACCTTTTTCAGAATCAATTTCATTAGATAAATCTCCATCGAATTCAGTAGCTTTATCTAACAAAAAGTCTAAATAATTATCATCATATTTTTTTAAAAATAGAGGTCTTTTATCAGTATTATTATACTTCCTACTTTCATAAACCTTTCTATTACATAAAAAATATATGTTTTTCCATCTATATTTATAAGTAAGATTATTGCTTTTTTTCTTATTTATAACCATATTGTTTTTTAAATTATCATAAATTCTTAATTCAACTACTTTACGCAGCCCTATCATAAAATGTTATTCATCTCCCACTAACAATATTATAGATATTTTTTTTATAATATCAAGCACTTATTAATCATACTTCATAACTTTTAAATTTTTCCACTTTGCTTTCCACTTATATGCTTTTTTGATACTCCTTTTCATTAAAATCTATTTTCAATGGCTTTATAAAAGAGCATTTAAACCATAGGATGCAAATACCTTAAACTTATTATTTTCAAATCTTACTCCAATACATGTTACAATAGTTCCCCATCTCTTAATAGCATCTTCAACTGATAAATATTCTTTACGTCTTGTACCATATTTTTTATTATACCAAATAGGTACTCTCTTTTCGTTTTCTATATCAAAAGACAAAAGAAACTTATTAAGTCCTTTTGTTAAATCTTTAATAATTTTATCTTCTGATTCATAAGAAATATCTTCATCATAATAAACTATATTATAATCCTCAATTCCATAATCTAAATCATAATTATGATAATAATTAAATATTGTCTGATTAAGACAACCAGCTGCTAAAAAATAATTTTTAAAATTTAGATTTTCAATAGAATATTTTTCTAAAATTTTAAGTATTTTTACTATCTTACCATTCATAAATAAATTTTTTTAAAATAACAATTTGTTCATCTAAACACTTATTATTTCCAATAAACATACTTATCTCATATATTCATCATATAATTTCTTTAACTTTTTTCTCTTCAAAACCTTATTAATACCTTCTATACTTATATCAGTATATATCTTTTCCAATAATATTTTCATATTCTCATTCATTTTAGCTTTTTCCTTAGTTTTATTCCAATAAGATAATTGATATTCTTTTGTCCAATTTTTTCCTTGATAAGTTTGTCCTGCTGCTAATGAATCACAAATCATTTCTAAGAAATATTTAAATGGTATAATTGGAGATTCTATTCTTGATTCATAATCATACCAATACTCATAATGATGTTTATTATGATTTTTATGATGAATTCAAGCAATACTATAACCATTTATTTTCTTACAATTCCTTATTGGGCTATAATTTCCTTGATAATATTTTACCCCTTTCCAAAATTCTACCAGAAAATATTTTGATAAATCATGAACTAATCCTTGTAATGATATTCCAACTTTAGTACACAAAATAAAAACTTTAAAGCGATGTTTATTTACTATATGTAGATGTCTAAAAAAGTTTTTTATAGTAATTTTATATTCTTTCTCCATCTATTTTCACAATTGTAAGTATAACAAATTTAATAAGAGAAAAAAAGCAGAATTCTGCTTTTACATTAAGTTATTATTAAAATTATTTAATTGATGTAGAATAAAATTATTATTATCAAAATTATATTTTAAGTTATTTGTATTATTAAAACTATTATTACCATTTTTTAGATTTTTATCATAGTATTCAAATAATTCTTTAAATCTAGCATAATGAACTATTTCTCTTTGCCTTAACCATAAAAGTGGACCAATGACATCAGGATCATCTGTTAAATCAATTAAATTTTCATAAACTGCTCTGGCTTTTTGTTCAGCAGCCATATCTTCAGCAATGTCAGCAAGTGGATCCCCTGTTGTTGCAAAATAAGAAGTTGTAAATGGAACTCCATTAGCATCGGTTGGAAATAGAGCTTTTGCATGTTCAGCATAGTGTGAATCAAGTCCGGCCTCTTTTAATTCCTCTAATGTAGCATCTTTCATTAATTGATATATCATAGTCTCTAGCATCTCAACATGTCCTAATTCTTCAGTTCCAATATCAGTTAAAAGAGCTTTGCCTCTATCATCAGGCATACTAAATCTTTGATTTAAATACCTAAGTGCTGCACCTAGTTCACCATTTGCACCGCCATACTGACTGACGAGATATTTTGCCATTCTCAAATCTTTTTTAGTAATATTTATGGGATACTGTAAAACTTTACTATACTTAAACATTTTCATCCTCCCATGGCCAATTATTTATCCAGTTAAATCTTCTGGTATTATCTCCTCCAGTAGCAGATAATGGACCATATTTCTGTTCATAAGCTGATACTAGTTGTTTATATCTATCATTATAATCTCTATATAAAGTTAACATACTAGAATCATTTGGATTAAGATCTAAATATAAATTCAATTCATGAGAAGCAAATGCAATACTTGCTAAATCATATAAAGCCTTTTCTTGTTCATTTCTTGGAGTTATTTTCATTGGTTTATAATTTTTATATTCACTATATAAATTTGAAAACATATTTCCATTTAAATATCCCTCTTCAGGACTATATAAATTAGTATTATAATTATTTGAATTCATATTATAATTACTATTAACACCATTATTAATAGGTTGAGTAGCTCTGTACAAGTCATTACCCACATATCTATTATAATTTAAATAATTATAGTTATTCATAATATCTCCTTTCGTTTTAATTTATGCCTAATTTAGGCAATTGCTACTAAATAAAAAAAAATACTTGTCAAAGTGTTAATTAATTGATAAAATATAGATGTTATTTGGAGATGGCGCCCTTGGTGAAGTGGTTAACACGCTAGTTTGTGGCACTAGTATGCAAGAGTTCGATCCTCTTAGGACGCCCCATTTGGAATATGAAAGGACTTTTAATAAGTCCTTTTTTATGTTTTTGCACGAGATGAAAATTCTTGTACATAATAATAAAAAAGAGATTTTTT
>OMUM01000107.1 GCA_900314225.1 uncultured bacterium
ATAGGTCTTTTTCAACTCAATTAAATCATTAATGTTTTTTTCTAATGAATTAATATCTATATCATTTAAGTTGTCCTTTATATTAGTTAGATAGCTTGTATCTTCATTATCTACAATTACACAATAATCGTATAATTGATTTAGCATAACTTCATTATTAAACTTTTCTTTAATATTATACAAATCATTATATGATGTATTAAATTCAAGTTTGTCATACATATTATCTTTCAAATATGTGTAAACAACAGAATCGTTAGCATCGTTTATATCAAGCTTTTTACATTTCTGATAAAGTTCATATATAGATAAACCAAATGGATTTGGGCCATATATTTTAGTACCAATCGAATCAAGCACATCTAAATTAGATTCTATTTTTTCAACTGTAGAAGAAAGATAAATCTCGTTATTTTGAGGTGCAATCTTTTTCTCTCCAAAACTATTAAAAACTTTTATAAGCTGAGAATAAAATTCATTCTTATTTTCAACATCATCAATTATCATAGCAAAATCAGAAAGATTACCTAATCTTGAATAAATAACATCTAATGCTGTTTTCTTTTCAGAAACCATTAGTACTTTTTTATCCGACTGTATAGCTTCTACTATTATATTTGTAATAGTTTGAGATTTCCCAGTTCCTGGAGGTCCTTGAACAACAATTGCTTCTTTTTCTTTTATAGCCTCTAATACTTTTTCTTGAGAATAGTCCAAACTATTTATATAAGATATTTTTTCTTCTAAATCGTTTTTATAAATTGTTTTTTCCTCATAATCAGTATCAAAAGCCACATCTAATGGTTGATCAATTCCCTCAAGTAATTCCTCTATTAATTGAGTAATATCTTTATTTTCAATCATTTTGTGGAAATCCGCATATAGTGGTGTTACTGACATAGAATACAAGCCTAAAACCATATAGCCTTTTAATTCAAATTCACCATTCTTGTATTTAGGAAATTCACTTTTTTTGTTCTCTAAGAATTTTTCACATTCAAATTCATTTTTCGAAATGTATAACTCGTTATCAGCATAGAATTTAAGCATATCATCTAAATACGTATCTTTATTGAATTCAGAAACATCTGAATCAGGTAAAACTTTATTTTTACCATTAAACTTATTATTAGCTAGTATTAATGTTGTATTGTAAATAATATCTCTAGATGTATCATTTACAATTGTTATATTATCTGTTGTTCTATCAAGTCTAACAGGGAAAAGAATTAATGGCGCTTTAACATTAAAATCTTCATTTTCATATTTTCCTTGTAAAAAAGGATAAGCTAAATATAATTCATTATTACCAGTTTCAATTTCTATTCTATTAACTTGTTTTATTAATTTAATTAATCCTTTTATTTTTTCATCATCTATATCAGTTATATCTATTAATTCAAACTTACTAGTTTTTTGTTCTAAAATAAAACTAATAAATTCTTCTGGTTTCTTTATATATTTAAAAATATCTACACCAAAATCTTTGTTTATTTTGCTAGCATATAATAATCTGTTTCTTTTATTTATATCAACCAATCTATTCTCAAGTTTATTTAATAGTTCAAGTTGTTTTGGATCAATTTGTATTTTACCATTATCTGTATATTTTCTAATTTCATTAACAAATAATGTCCCATATTTTTCTATAAAAGTTTCTCCAATACCTTTTATATTTTTTAATTCTTCTATTGATGTTGGAGCATACTTTGCAATTAATTGCAAAGCTTCATCACTACATACAGCAGGCCTATTACCGTTGACAAAATATCTACTATCATTTTTTATTCTGCTTCTTAGAATATATATCATTTCCAAAATTTTATCATTATTCATAATTCGCCTCCTAAATGTATACTACAAATAATTATAACATAAAAAAAGACTTAAAATTACTCTTAAATCTTCCTTTATATAATTCTATAATGATTCGTAATATTGTTTTAACTTTTGTGCCATTAGTTTTCTACGTTCTTTCAAGAAATCTTCATAATTATCTATTGTCATATCAACAAATGATCTAGGAATACAGTTTTCTTCCATATTCTTATATAAATCATCTAATGAATTAATAGCACCATATTTGTTTTCTTGACCATTGCATTGATCAATAATAGATTTCATATAATCATTAGGAGCTTTTTTACCTATTTGAATATTAACTTCTGTTTGAAGCATAGCAAAGTTTGCAATTTGATTATAAATAGATCTATTATCTTTACCATTCTTTTGAAGATAATCTTTAGGAAAAATGTGATGAACATCTCCTCTACCTTCTATTAGAGTTCTAACATCAATATCCCTTGATAAGAACGCTCTATTATTTAACTTGATTTGAGCAATAACAAATGTCTTCCAATAAGGTGAACTTGCAACCGAGGTATTAAAGTTTTCAACTAAAATATTATCCCAGAATGTATCACCTAATCTTCTTTCTTCTTCTTCCTTGATATATTGAACAATATCTTCTGCTTCATTTAGTCTTCTTATATCTAAATCAAATTGTGATTCAGGTGAAGAAGTATATCTTTGAGTAATAATAGACATAATTACCCATCTTCTTACCAAAGATTCTATTTTATCTGGAGCAATTTGTTTTTCTCTTAATAATAAATATAAGATATATCCAAAGTTTAATACGTTTTGAGATCTAACTAAATCACCATCAATAATACCTGCTGATTTAAGTATCATTACATATCTTTCAAAATTACTTTGATTAACAAATTGTCTTACACCATCATATAACTTACTGTAACTTTCAGCTACAACGTCTTCTCTATATTCACGAGTTTCAAAATCACGACCTGATAATAAACTTACTAAGTCCTGTAATTTACCTCTTTTAAATTTATATGTAAATGCAACTCTTAATACATCTACATAACTAGGAAGATATAAATCATCATTATTATCTTTAATCCATGTAATCTTATTAAAGATATCTTTATTACTGAAGTCTTTATCATTTTCTTTAATATTATCAAAATCTACAGGTGTTTTAGCAAAATGACAAAAATAATCAATTGCTTTTCTAATATCATTTCCATTATACTCTTCATTAACACTAATCTTACTCATAGCAAAATCAGCTTGTGATAATACAACACCCTTAGAGTTAATTCTTACAAATATTTCTGTAACTACATCTATATCTAGTGCAGAACCTAGTTCAATTCTACCAATTGAAACATTTTTAATAGATCTAAGTTTAGTTACTCTATTGCTAACTATATTGGCATCCATACCAAACTTTTTAGAATATTCGCTAATAAAATCAAATGTATTAAAATCATCTCTCATGAAATCAGAAATATCTGATATCCACTCTTCTTGTTTTTCAATTGCTGGGTTATTAGTTTGAAATTCTTCAGTTTGAATATTAAAAGCTATTTTAATCTTTCTTTTCTTATAATTATCATCTAATACTTCTTGACCTAAAAGAGCTGCTGTTAAAGCTGTTACTCTTTGTTGACCATCAATTAATATTTGCTTTCCTTCAGAAGAAGTACCATCTTTTAATTTAACATCTGGACTCTTCCAAGTAATAATATATCCAACAGGATATTCTCTATAAAGAGAATCAATTAAATCTCTAACTTGAGTAGTATCCCATACGAAAGGTCTCTGTATTTCAGGAATAGCTATTGTTCCATCTTTTACATAACCTAATAAAGTACTAACACTAACATTATTTACTTCAAATTTTGCCATATTTCCTCCTATGCTTGCTTATAGCATCCATTTTCGTTAATTAAATTAATAATTGCTACTATTAATTGAATTATGTTCATATTACCATTAAATATTTCCATAATATTACCATAACTAGTAAACGGATCCTCGTTTAATATTCTCTTATCCATTACTCCGTTTTTAATAATGTAATTTTTAATTAAATTTACAAATCTAGTTTGATTAACATTTAAATCTTTTTCATATTCAGCAAATAGCTTATCTACTGCTTCCTTAGATAATCCAACCGTTTTTCTGACAAGTAAGATTAAAGATTCATTGTTATAATTTAAGTTAAATTCATTTTCATTTGAATTTAAATCATTAAATAAAATATTTTCCAATTCATTTAATTCATTTGGTGATATTTTTTCGTTATTTCTAATTTTATTAATAATCTCATTATCCATATGATTTTTTAAATAGAAATTAACTTTCTTTTTATAATCACTAAATTCTTCTTGAACTACTTTTTTATCATCGCTTTCAATAATATTAATATCATCACTGAAATCTGTATAAACTATTTTTCTATCAACTTTATCAAGATATTTTATTAGTTCCCTTAATGCTTCTCTTATTCTTTCAATTTCAAAAATATCAGAATTCTTAACATAATTAGCTTGTCTAATCTTTTGAATATCTTCTTGTTTAATTGCTACATCAGGAACAGTTAACTTTCTAACTAATCCATCACCAATATGAGCTAGCCTACTTATTTCTCTATCGAATCTAATATTTAACATTTTGCTTAATTCAACTGATAACATCAGCTTATCAAATTGTTTAGCTGATTCCTCGTTATCAGTAGACATAATTAATGCTGTTAAATTATCTTTAATCTCTTTAACTGAAATATCTGTTAAATTAGTCCAGTTAACTATATTCTTATATTTTTCTACATATTGTAATTTTTGTTTAACATCAAATTTTAATGTATTAAGTGAAGAAATAATATCTACCATTTCTTCCATTAAAAGATTTTTATAATTAGTATATTCTTCATCATCTAAATATTCTGATTTTTCAAGTTCTTTAATTAAATCAACTTTTAATTCAAATAAGAATTGAGATAAACTTAATCCCATAGTAGATTCTTTACCTTTTGGATTTTGTGAAAAGAATTCAAAATTCTGACATGCATCGAATATATAAAATTCTTTTTTATCTTTACCCAACCCAAATAAGTCTTCACATAATCTAGTACCTCTGCCTATCATTTGTAAGAATTTAACTTTAGACTTAACATCTTTAAAGAATACCAAGTTAACTATTTCAGGTATATCTATTCCTGTATCTAGCATATCAACAGAAATAGCTATCTGAGGCATTTTTGTACAATCAGAAAAACTTTCAATCAAACTTGTATAGTAATTAGTATGAATATCAATTACACTAGCAAATTTACCATTGTATTGAGGATATAATGCATTAAATCTTTCTTGAATCTTTAATGCATGTTTATGATTCTTAGCAAAGATAATTGTTTTACCTAATTTATCATTACTTTCAACTTTTAATCCTTTTTCCATTAAAGTTTCAAGAATTTTATCAATTGTATCTTCATTAAATAACCATGTGTTAATCGCAGAAGCTTGTACAGTATCTACTACTTCTTCATCATCAGAGAATGTTTCTTCAAATTCTTCTTTATCTTCTTCAGATAATTGATCATAATGTATACCTTCTCTAATAAATTTAGTAGAACATTCAATAGTATGATAATCTACCAAGAATCCATTTTCTACAGCTTCTTCATATTCATAAGAATATGTAGGCATATTATCTTCAAGATTGAATATCTTATATGTATTTTTATCTAAATCACTTCTAGGTGTTGCAGTTAATCCTAATAAATATCCGTCAAAATAATCAAAAATTGCTTGATATTTTTTATAAATACTTCTATGTGCTTCATCTACAATAATTAAATCAAAATGTCCCACTGTAAATAATTTCTTACCATTTCTAGTTTTAACTTCATCGATAGCATTCATCATAGTTTGATATGTTGAGAATACCATTCTAGCATTTTCCGCATTATCTTTTTCAACAGTTAAATTAATCGTAGATAAATTAGGCATTAACTTATTAAAATTCTTTTTAGCTTGTTTTACCAATTCAGATCTATCTGCTAAAAACAATATGTTTTTAGCCCAGTTATATTTAGTTAATATATCAACTATAGAAATAGCAGTTCTAGTCTTTCCAGTACCAGTAGCCATAACTAATAAACCTTTTCTTAAATTGTGATTCAAATCATCACAAAATGCTTTTATAGCTTCATGTTGATAAGTTCTGTCTGTTATTTCTCTATTAATATTTATATTAGTTAAATCTTTTCTTAAACTTCTTCTATCAATTAATAATTGAAGTTCTTCTTGATTATAATATCCTGCTACTTTTCTAGGAGGATAACTCATATCGTCCCACATATAAATATTAAAACCATTAGTATAATAAATAACAGGCCTTTGACCATATTTAGCTTCTAAACAATCAGCATATAATTTGGCTTGTTGTTGTCCTACATGAGCATCTTTAGTTGTTCTTTTAGCTTCAACTAATCCTACTGGCTTACCATTAGCGCCCATTAAAACATAATCAACAAAGCCTTCGTTAGATTTATTTGGCATGCCTTCAACAGGAAGCTCTTCAATAACATTAGTATTAATTTCCCATCCAGCTATAGCTAAATCTACATCTATATAATTTTTTCTAGTTTTAAATTCAGAAATATCTTCGATATCAAAAGGAATATATGTTTTCTTTTCTTCTTTTGTTTTCTTAGTTGTCTTTCTTAATTCCTCATATTGTTTCTGTAATTCTTCTATAGTTTTTTCTTTAGATTCTAATTGAGATAATAATTCTATTTTTTCCTTTTCTAAAGTCTTATTATTTTCTGTTTCAGGTTCAAGAGTTTCATCAAATTTATGTTCAACATAATTATCACAATATAAATAAGTTAACCATAAAATGAAGTCATGTAAATTGTTTAAAGCCACTAAAGCTTGAGTCTTAGTTATTTTAATATTACTGTGAATTGCATTATTACCTAATTTTTGAATATAAACTAATTCACTATGAAGTGTATCATCAATTATGTTTCTAAATGTATGATCATAAATAAGAGTTGCTAAAGTTTGTTGATAAGGAATAACCAACTCCCCATCAACTCCATAAACCCATTTAACTCCTAATTCTAATGCTTTTCTTGTTAATACAGCACAAGTTGCAGGTGTAACTACTAATCCCTTTTCTGCTTCAATACAAGCTTGCTTAATATCATCTAATCTAGTATCAGATATAAATTCAAAATTCGACTTCATAAATCCAACTCCCAATAAGTAACCTAACATTTATATTTTAGCATATATTCGGTATATTTTAAACTATTAAGCACTTTATTAAATTTCTGTTTATCGACCTGTTTAACAAACTCTGAAAACTTATTTTGAAGTTCTAGTGGTGCATTAGGTATTTTATAATTATAAATATCTTCATTATGTATTGCTGGATAATTAGCCCCAGTTGTAATAGAACTCATATCGTTAGTAAAATCATCAGATAATAAAATATACATCAAATATTCAGCTCTTATTCCTTTGCTTCTTAAAACACAAAATCCACTAGTCCCAATTATGTTATCATCATTATATTTATTCATGGCAATATTTTTCAAATTAGGCCTTACAGTAGATACAACTATATCATTATATCTTAGACATTGTTGAGCCCTTGATGGTTCTTCACCAACTTTATAATCTGTATATCCTGACATTACATTTTTGGCACTGTCAATTGATGATATATCTATATATTTAATTTTATCTCCATTTTTAAATCTCTTTTTAATTTTTATAATGTTTTTATCAATAACTTCTCCTATCGTTATATAAGCAAATTTATTATTGTTTTTGATTGTTCCAAACATTTCGACAAACTGAGATTTTACAAGAATATTTAATTTTTCTATTTCATTTTTCTTTA
>OMUM01000002.1 GCA_900314225.1 uncultured bacterium
AAATAATACCAAGGTAATTGTATTTCATTGCTTTCAACTAATGAAAGTAATTTTGATAAAAATTCATCTTCAGCTTTAAACATATTTCCTCCTATTAACTTCTATTTTCTTTTGATTCTATTATGTCATTTAAGTCATTGATTATTTTTTGACACTCTTCAACACTTACCTTGGTATTATTTTTTATGCATTCTTTTGGATGAACCATATTTCTTGTTTTTCTGATTTCATGTGCTTTGCTTGATTCATACCAGTATGGTTTAACTAATTCTTTTAATTTAAAAATTATTTTATTTAATTCCAAATCTCTGCCATCTTCACCTTTAGCAACATCTAAAATATCATCTGTGTTCTCGTATTCTGATAACCAGTCTAATAAAACTGCTTCAAGAATTGACCCACACAGTATAATTGCAGACTTATATGCTTTATTATCGAAACACACTTCCACTTCATTAAGATCATCGTTAATTAATTCTCTAATTGCCTTATTTTTCATTTTAGAAATTGCACTTAAAATGTCTTCATTTATCATCTTTTGAGATTCGTTTTTATAATTAGCCTTATAGGAATTTCTTATTAATTCATTTATTTCATACGGAGATAATTTCTTAGAATTCATGGTATACTCCATCGATTCATCAGCATTTTTAAGCATCTCCTCCGTTGGAATTATAACTTTAAGTTCTCCAAAATCACTCTTTGTTAATATAGGAATATAGGAACCTCTTTTAGTTGATGTAAAATACATTCTTGCTTTTTCATCATTCAAATAACTAACAATATAATTATTCATAGATTTATTTTTAACTCGAACTACACAGTAATTACCTGCTTTTATATACACATCTGAATAATCGTTGTTATATAAATAAAACTTAGGCTTATCACCAACTAAAAGACATATAATATCCCCTTTAACTAATTTAATTGCCCTAGATATTTTTGCTTTCGGTAATTTTTCATATACAAGCGGATATTCAAAATGTTTTGAATCTATGAATTTTGCTTCAATGTTTTTATCGGTTGGTGTAGATATTATTTCAGAAATATCTTTTAACAATTTATAATCACTTTTCTGTAATTCATTTCTTATTTTAATTGCTTGTTCTGTATAGTAAACTGGATTTAAATTGTAAATATCAAAAACAGAATAATCATTTACAGTTAAATCGTTTCTATTTACCCTACCATTTTTAATAAAATTATTAATGTTATCTATAAAATTTATAAAATCATCAGTTTTTTCTTCATATACATACCAGTTCCCATCACAAGGTGGCTTTTTATGTGGATTTTCAGCAACCTTACCATTGAATATTCCAGTTAATAATTTTGCAGGTTTATTATTAGTAAAATGTATAAGTATAAAATTTATACCAACCCAAGCAAAAGGGCTTGGAATTTGAATAATCATATCTGTATATCTATTTTTAAATAGAGCATCAGCATTTTTATTAATTATACTCAATGTTAATAACGCATAGTCAGAGGTATATTTTTCATCTTTAATTGCATCACAAAGAGCATCTTTTTCTCCGGAAAATATTGGATATTCCTGTCTAAGTTCTAATATTTTTTCAAAATTCATACATTTACCTCCCATCATATTCCAAAGAATCTGTTAAAGAATTCTAATAGTTTATCAATTACTTTGTTTTTCTTTTCCTCTCTATTTGAATCTGCATCAAATCTACTTATTGGAGGAAGGATGTCAGACATTTCTGTACCATTTGTTTCAACTTTTCCTCTTTCAAAAGAATTTTGAACTAATCTATAAGTTTTATCTCTATCTAAATTTTCTTCTACAATTATCCTATCTAGTTCTTCTTTCTTTTTACTATTCATAAATTCACTATAATTGTTGAAAATATTATCTTCAGTTCCATCTAAAGATTCAATAAACGCCTCAATTAAATCTTTTTTATTTCTTAAGTCTGGACTGGATGTAATTGCTTTATTAATTGTGATAAGTATTTCTTTATCCTGCATATTACTATCATGATATTTCTGAATAAGATTTAAAATATAATCTACATTTACTTCAATTTGTTTTACAAGTTCCATTTCAAATACTAAATCATCATTTATTTCTGTTTGTTCAGACTTATTAATATCTCTAAATTGTTGATATAAATCTACATAAGTACTTCTATAGTCTTGTTCGTCTCTTGGAGCTAATGGATCATCATTTGCAAATTTATCAAATGTAAATAGAATGTTTCTTGCTTTAAGAATTGCACCAAATAGTTTTACAAATTCTTTTTGATTTTGTTCACCTATTATTTGTTCACCAGGAGAGAATCTTGCTTGAAGTCCTTCAAGTAATTCTAGATATCCTTTATGATAAACATTTTTATCATCATAATAACCATTTAAATAATCTTCATAAGTTCTTAACAACACTATTGAAGATGCATCAGAATCTCCAAATAATCCTAAAGCTTCATTTAATTCCTTTTCTAAATCCCTAAAACATACAATATTACCAAATTGTTTTACACTATTTAATATTCTATTTGTTCTAGAAAACGCTTGAATTAATCCGTGAAATTTTAAATTTTTATCAACCCATAAAGTGTTTAATGTAGGAGCATCAAATCCAGTTAGGAACATGTTTGCAACGATTAATATATCGATTTCTCTATTCTTCATCCTTAAAGAAACATCTTTATAATAATTTTGAAATTTATCTGAAGAAGTATCATAAGTAGTACCAAACAGTTTATTATAATCCTTAATTGCATCTTCAAGATAATCTCTATCTGGCTTTGATAATTGTTCTGTTGATTCAGAATTTTCTTCATCGAAATACTGAGTTTCTTCATCATTAACACCATAGGAATAAATTAACGCAACTTTCAAATTGTTTGGTATTTCTTTAAAAGATTGATAATACATCTTTGCCATTTCAATATCTGATGCTGCAAAAATAGAATTAAATCCATTAACAAATCTTTTTTGCTTAATTTCTTCTGCCTTATTACTTTTAGCAACTTCTTCTACATTATCTAATATTGTCGTTACATAACTTTGGGTATTATACGTTTTACCTCCAAAATGATCAATTATATATTTAGTAATCAATACTATTCTTTGTTTATCTTCTAATGCTTTCGCTTTAGCTATTGCTGCAACCTTCTCATCTTGAATGTCACTTTTCATTTCGATAGTTTTAACATAATCATATTTAAAAGGTAATACATTTTTATCATTTATTGCATTTACTATGGTATAGGTATGAAGTTTTTCTCCAAATGTCTGTTCTGTCGTTTGCATTATACCATTTCTAGTCAATGCATTACTTGCAAAAATTGGAGTTCCAGTAAATCCAAATATAT
>OMUM01000018.1 GCA_900314225.1 uncultured bacterium
TTTAGCTATTTCTTTTAATTTCATACAATCACCTCATTAACAAACTGAGATTTGATTAATTCATCAAGTTTAAAAAGCTGATGCTTTTTATTATTTATCATATTATTAATTAAATTGAGTTTCATCGCAATTTTATTTTGCTCTTCTAATGAGTAATCAGGAATGTCGATATTTAATATTTGTTTTAACGAAATATGTTTTACCGTTGCAAAGGATGTAGAATTTTCTATTTCCTTTAATTTAAAAGGTAAAGAATAATAAATGAAATCTCCATTGCAAGTGTTAATCGGATTAACTTTACAAACTCGTTGATTTAGCAAAGCATCATCAGATTTCCATTTTGAAATATTAAATTCTCCATCCATTCCTATCAAAATATCATCTTTTTTTACTATATATTCATCTTTGTATTCTTCTGTAGTATACGTTTCTGTATAACCCCTTCTTATATCTCTAATCCTTACTAAAGGCATACCTTTAACATCATTGAATAAGTTGGAGTCAAAAGCAAAACCGCTTATAACTTCAGCATAATCAGATAATTTTTTCATTAACATTATAACAACTCCTCAAGCTCTTTTAATTGCTTTTGGAATTCTTTTTCCATATCCATTATTTCTTTTAGTATTACTTTTGGATTTTCATATTCTACTTTTTCTTGAACTATTTCTTTATACTTATTAATTGATAAATCATATCCATTATTTACGATTTCTTCTTTTGTAACAAAGAATGATTTATCTGTTCTTTGTCTATCAGCTTCTTTATCTAAATTATTAAATCTTTCGATTATATCAGGAATATCTGATTCACTAATTTTAGTACGTTTTGCATCTAAACTATAACCATCTGCTTGCATATCATAGAACCAAACTTTATCTGTTCCACCTGTAGTTGTTTTGGTAAATACTAATACAGCAGTTGATACACCAGCATAAGGTTGGAATACTCCACTTGGCATAGATACAACAGCTTCTAGCTTATTGTTTTCTATTAATTCTTTTCTTATAGCCTTATGAGCATTACTACTTCCAAATAATACACCATCTGGAACTATACAAGCACATCTTCCACCTATTTTTAATGCCCTTAAAAATAATGTTAAAAATAATAATTCTGTTTTTTTAGTATTACATATTTTTAATAATGATGGAGATGTTCTTTCAGTATCAATTGTTCCTTTAAAAGGAGGATTAGCTAAGATAATTGAATATTTTTCTTCATCCTTATTATCTTCAGATACAGAATCTTTATAATTAATATTAGGATTATCTATTCCATGCAACATCATATTCATAGCACTTAATCTAAGCATTGTAGTATCTGTATCAAACCCATAAAACATAGAATTATTAAAATGATATTTTAATGTATCATTTTCAAATATTTCTTTGTGTTTCTCTCTTAAATATTCTCCAGTTTCTACTAAAAACCCACCTGAGCCACAAGCTGGATCACAAATAATATCATTAGGTGATGGTTTTATCATTTCTATCATCATTTTTATTATATGTCTTGGTGTTCTAAATTGTCCTAAATCTCCTGACGAAGATAGTTTAGATAACATATATTCATATACATCACCTTTTGTATCTCTTTCTTTCATAGGAATAGAATCTATTTTACTAACAACTTTTTCTAAAACTAATGGTGTTGGTACAGCAAATATTGCACTTTCCATATATCTAGAAAAAGATGAATCTTTACTAGGTTGAAGATTTTTTATAAAAGGAAATACTTTTTCTGATACAACTTTAAACATTTCTGGAGCAGCCATATTTTTAAATTTGCTCCATCTACATACTTGATGTTCTTCATCAAATATTCTATTAAATTTAACACCCAATAATTGTTCTGTTTGTTCATTATTAGTTTCTACATCATCTAAACCTTTTATAAATAATAAATATGTTATTTGTTCTATTACAGTTAATGGATTAGCTACACCACCCGCAAAAAAATCATTCCATACTTGATCTATTTTATTTTGTATTGTTTTTTCCATAAACCTCTCCCATTTCTTTGCTCAATTTATTAATAATTCCATACAATTAATTATATCATAATTATTTCACTTATTAATAGCAAGTACTGAATTTGTCATACATCACAATTTTCACTCTTTGCATTAGCAAGCACTGAAATTGTGTCCACATCCACAAATTCGGATTTTTTGTTCTATGTAAAAAAAAAGATAG
Organism: uncultured bacterium; assembly: GCA_900314225.1. Lineage (GTDB taxonomy): Bacteria > Bacillota_I > Bacilli_A > RF39 > UBA660 > UBA3789. The sequence continues at coordinate 2,199 of OMUM01000018.1, forward strand.
AATCATTTTTCTTTGTAGCAAAAAATCTTTCAATGAGGAGTTCCCCAATCCCCCAGTTTTATACTCACAAAAAAATATAAGGATTTTTTGCGGAAAAATTTGTGATTTATTTGGGTTGACTTCTGTGAATGCTAAGATACAATATAGTAAACTAGGAATAATATTAACAAAACAGTTAAAAAACTGTTTATTTTTTTGTTAAAAAAATTGATATAGAATTGTTTATTGTCAAGAGGTACAATAAGGTAAACTAGACAAAGTAGTAATCATTTTTCTATGTATTAAAAATGAGAATAAAAATGAGAATAAAAATGAGGAAAAAAATGAGAATAAAAATGAGTCTTGAAAAAGTCTATTAAATCATTAAAATAATATATAATAGCAATAATTATATATAAATAGCGTTTCAAAAAGCGATTGAAAAAACGTTTCAAAAAACGATTTGAAAAGCGTTTTGAAAAACGATTGCAAAAAGAAATCTATTTTAGTATATTTTGATAAAGTAGATAAATAATAAAAAGAATAAAAAAATAATTATTAAAAAAATTAATAAAAAAATTATGTATTGAAATTAATATAAGAATATCATATATTTTGGTAAAGTAGATTAAGTCTGAGCAAGACAAAAAGGATTTTAAAAAGTACTTCAAAAAAGACTTTAAAAAGGATTTCAAATGGTACTTGTAAAAGGATCAAAAAAATAGTACATTTGATTAAATAAGGAAACTCTAGAGGAATATTTTAGAGAATATTTCAAAGAGTATTTTAATGGATATTGTAAAAGGATATCATTTATATTATATTTTGATAAAGTAGATAAACTATGAAAAGAGGAAATTTAATTCCTCTTTTTTTTGTAGAAAGGTGGAAAAAATATGCCGCGAGCACCATAACTATGTTAAGACAATTTATTTTTGAGGAAGTTATTCTTCCTCTTTTTTTGTGCAATAAAATAGAAAGGAGGATAAAATGGATAGTTTTATTAAAATACCACTAACCATATTGGAATCGAGATTACCAAATAAGGCTGCCCTACTACTTGGATTGCTAATATCTAACTCTCAGCAGTATGGATATGCTTATGGTAGGAATCAATACTATGCAGAAAAGCTTGGTTGTTCAGCTAGAACTATTACTAAACTTCTAAAATTACTTGAAGATGACTATTACATCAAGATAGAAGATGGTCATAGTTTTAAAAGAAGAATCAAAATAAACCAAGAACGTCTAACTAATCCGAACTACATTTACCAGTTGATAGACAACGCACTCTATCATAATAAATAATAATATATAAATAATATAAATATATAAGATAAGACCTTAAGGCCTTAAGGAGGTTTCATGGATGATTACAAAGATTTCATAACTTATAGTGGCAATATAACAAGCATCAGAAAAAATGTTGATAAAAAATATATCTGGTTTGATATAGGTAAAATAGAATCATATGAAGATCAGGATGGGAAAGTAAGAACTAACCCATCCTATTTTAGTGCCAGAATCTATAAATGTTATGAAAATAAAATAAACATATCTTTAAATGATAAGGTATGTATACGAGGTATCCCTAAGGGATACGTGGATAAAAAGGGATATAGGCAAAACTATATTCACGTTACAGAATATAACGGAATAAATATAGATGAGAATCTAATTGACCAATTCGGTGAAGATATAGATGGAACTCCTCTATGGCATGGAAAAAGATGTGAAAGCACCCCACCATCAGAAGAGGAATTAAAAGAAATGCAAGAAATATTAGATTCATTTAAATAAGGAGGGTTTGAAATGGAAACAAATGAAT
>OMUM01000075.1 GCA_900314225.1 uncultured bacterium
TTTTTCTTAGAAACATTTTAATAAAGTCCATGTATCTTTCTTCTATCTAAATCATTTAGATTTTTTATCTTCCATGAATTATCATTTTTTTCTAATTCAAAAATCAATTCATATTTAGTTTTATCTTTAACTTCCTTTAACTTTTCCAATTTATAATCAATATAACTACTATTTTTATCAATATTTTTTTCATTAATATTATTACTTTCTTTAAATTCATCTCTATGTTCTAAAAAATATTTTTTTGAATTAGATATCGAAGTAGCATAATCAAGTACTTCTATTTCTACTGAAACAGTTGAAATATCGCCAATAGTTTCTTCATTTTTTATCTTATAAGATAAATTTTGATATTGTTTTTCTAATAAATCTTTATATTTATTTTTTTGTTCAGAAGACATATTATCTTCTTTTGAAATAGATTTATCTAACTCCTTTAATACATCACTATCTAAATTTTGATATTTAGAAAGATATGTTTCAACTGCAGAAGTTGGTGTATTATTGCTTGAAGAACAAGCTGTTAATAAAAGAACTAAAATTATGATAAATATTTTTTTCATATTTCCTCCCTATATTAATATGAGAGATTTTTAAATATTTATACATTTTCTTTTATATATATTACCCCTGTCGCATTATCTCTACCATTAAAAGGAATAATATACTTAGATAAAGATTTTAATTGAAGTTTTGTAGGTACAAATAAATTTTGATCAACATAAACTGCTTCATTAATTATTTTATCCAAAATATTTTCTTTAGCTTCTTTTCTAATTATTTTACTTATCTTATCATCAGTAATCATATCTGTAACTCCATCAGTAAAAAGTAGGAGCATATCATAATTATTTTCAATAACATAAGTGCTTATCATGCAAAGACCAGTTGTTGTTCCAATACAAGCATTAATTAAATTATTATTAACAAAATATCTTAAATCATCTTTTTCAACTTCACCATATTTGTAATAATACCAAACGTCAGAATCATCTGAAGTAATTTGAATTAATTTTTTATCTTTATAAACATACCCACGAGAATCACCACAATTAAAAAATATAGTATGTTTATTATTTATTAAAGCAATAGTAATCGTCGTACCTAAATGATTACTACCATATTTTTTTATTAAAAAAGTATTTAATCGCTTAAGATATGATTTTAATAATTTTTCAATTTCTTCTGTATTATTTAATTGTTTTATTTTCTTATTTATAAACCATTTATTTAGAGAGTTAATTACATAATTAGCAGCAATATCACCATCAGTCTTACCACCCATACCATCAGCAACAGCAAGCAACTTTATATTTTTATTTTTAGGATGTTTTACTATAAGTGAAGCATCTTCATTCTTATCTCTAACTAAACCAATATCTGTTTTCTTCTGTAATATCTCCATAACTCTCTCATCTCTTAGACAATTATATCATAACAAATAATCAAAAAAAGAAAGTGTTACTTATAATTACACTTTCTTTACATAAATATTTTCTAAAAATCACAATTACCAGGGGTCCTAGGAAATGGAATTACATCTCTAATATTTTCAATACCAGTAAGATACATAATTAATCTTTCAAAGCCCATTCCAAATCCAGAATGAACACAACCACCATACTCACGCAATTTAATATACCAATCTAATTCATCTTTATTCATTTTTAGCTCATTCATTCGTCTTACCAAATAGTCAAGTCTTTCTTCTCTTTGTGATCCACCCATTAATTCGCCACTACCTGGAACTAATAAATCAACTGCTGCAACAGTCTTATTATCATCATTAAGTCGCATATAAAAAGCTTTGATATCTTTTGGCCAATCATAAACAAATACCGGAGCATTAAATTTCTCTTCTGTTAAATATTTTTCATGTTCACGAGCTAAATCTTCTCCATATGCAGGAGTAAATTCAAATTTTTTACCTGAATCTAGCAAATATTTAATAGCCTGTTCATGAGTAATACGTATAGCTTTTGTCTTAATTAAATGTTTTAATTTATCAATTAAACCCTTTTCTACAAACTTATCTAAAAATTCCAATTCCTCATTACAGTTTTTTAATACATATTTAACAACATACTTTAGCATATCTTCCATAATATCCATATCTTCTTTTAAATCACAAAATGCTATTTCTGGTTCAACCATCCAAAATTCACTAGCATGATTTTTTGTATTAGACTCTTCAGCTCTAAAAGTAGGGCCAAAAGTATAAGTCTTCCTAAAAGCTAAAGCAAAAGTTTCAGCTTGCAACTGCCCAGATACAGTTAAAGATGATCTTCTACCAAAAAAATCCTTAGAATAATCAACTCTTCCATTATCTTTTGGAACATCATCTAAATCTAAAGTAGTTACTTGAAACATCTCTCCTGCTCCTTCAGCATCACTTGCTGTAATTAATGGAGCATGTAAATATACATATTCTCTATCTTGAAAATATTTATGAATAGCAAATGCAGCTTTACTTCTTATTTTAAATACTGCTTGAAATAAGTTTGTTCTTGGACGAAGATATGCTTGCTCTCTTAAAAACTCTCTTGTATGCTTTTTAGGTTGAATTGGATAATCTTCTGGACAATCACCCAAAAGTTCTACTTTCTTAGCTCTAAGTTCAAATTCTTGACCAGGCTTTGGAGACTCAACCACAATACCAGTTACCTTAATTGCACAGCCAACATGATATTTTATAATCTCATCAAAATTAGCATCTTTATCATATACAACTTGAATAGGCGTATAAAAAGTACCATCAGAAAAAGAAATAAAACCAAATTCCTTTTGTTTACGATGATTTTTAATCCAACCTTCTATTGTAATTTCAGTATTAATATACTTTTTAAAATTTTTAAATAATTCTTTATCAGTCATAATAAACACCCTTAACTTATAAAATAATAATTTGAATCCATAGTTGCAACTAAAGCATCTTTATCATTATAAATATTACACTTCAAATAACTTGTTGTTTTGCCTTTTTTTATAATTTCAGCTTTTGCCAATAAATAAGAACCTGTAGCTGGTCTTAAATAATTAATAGTAGCATTTAATGTTACTCCTTTTCTACCAGTTGTTCCCAATGCAGTACCCATTGCCATATCACCTAAACCAAAAATCAATCCACCATGTGCAATATTATATGGATTCATTGAGTTTTCAGTCAACTCAGCTTTTAGTATAGCACTATTTTCTTTTATTTCAACAAATTCAAAATTATTATGTTTAAAAAAACCAGGTTTTTCTTCTATATCAGTTAAAAATCTATCTAATTCTTCATTTCCACTACTTATTTTCATTAATATTAACTTCCCCATTATTAAATAAACCACTATAATATTTCCATGCTATTACTCTTGTTGCAGCTTCATTTATTGTTGCTTCTTTTATTTTGCCATCATGAAAAGATGTTAAAGCCTCATTTTTCATAGTAACGAAGTCACTAGTTATTATCATATCATTACCCGAATTAATTGCTAAAGTCACAGAAGTTCCACCATCAACATATTCTTTTACAGCATCCATAGCTAAATCATCAGTCATAATTATTCCGGTAAAATTAAGCTTTTTTCTTAATTCGTCATGAACATTTTTACTTAAAGAAGCCGGATAATCCTCATCAATTGATTTTACAATATTATGAGAAACTAAAATACAAGGAACATTTTCCTTTATACCGGCAATAAAAGGTTTATAATCATTATTTGCTATATCTTCATAAGATCTATTATCTATCGCAATACCATTGTGAGTATCAACATTATTACCATATCCTGGAAAATGCTTTAAACAAGAATTAATCTTATTATTATTAGCATACCTAACCATATTAGCAACAAACTCACTAGTTTTAATACTATCTTCTCCAAATGATCTACTATATATAAAATCATTACTATTAGTTGATACATCAGCAACAGGAGCTAAATTTAAATTTATTCCAAGACTTTTTAAAAGATTAGCCTTTTCATTTTCCGTCTTTTCTAGTAATGGATAGCCACTATTTAAATAATATTCTCTAGGAGATAAAAACTTTTGTGTTCTATATGCACTAAACCTACTAACTCTAGTAACATAGCCACCCTCTTCATCAACGCCTAAAATTAAAGGATACTTATTTAACTTTTGATCATTATTTATCTCTTCAAGCATACTTTCCTTAGTATTATTCTGAAAATCCTTAGCAAACAAAATATAACCACTAGGATAAAAATTACTTAAATACTCTACATCATCTTTATTATAACGAACTAAAAATAATTGTCCAATCTTCTCCTCTATAGTCATTTTACTAACCAGAGATCTTGCCTTATTATAATACTTTTTAAATATTGAATCTTTAACTTCATTATTTTCAATTAATTTTTCTCTATTTTTAAGTTCATTTTTTTCTAAATTATTATTCAATAAAAACTTATTTTTTGAAAAAATATTTGGATATTTACTAATTAAAAAAACAACGATTATAACAAAAAATATTAAAAATACTAATTTTCTAAATTTTCTTTTTATTCTTCTTTTATGCATATTATCTCATTATTTTTTTAAATTCATTTGGTGTAGTAGTTTCAAATAATATTTCCTTCCCTAGTTCAGGATAATACATTTTTAATCTATTGGCATGTAAATATAATCTAGGTTCTTTATCTTTAATAGAACTATAAATTTTATCTCCTACAATAGGATGATGAAGAGTATTAAAAGCTACTCTTATTTGATTCTTTCTTCCAGTTTCAATATTAATACTTAACATAGAATAATTATCATTTTCTTTAATTACTTTATAATTAGTAATAGCTAATTTCCCTTCTTTATCATGTGACACATATACTAAATTTGTTTTAGTTTCTTTAAGAAGTTGATCAATATGAGCACTTTTTTTAGCAAGTTTTCCATGAACAACCGCAACATATTCTCTTAAACTTACATACTCATTCCAATGTTCTTGTAAATTATTTTTAGTTTTTTCATCTTTCGCAAGTACTACTATTCCACTAGTATCTTTATCTAATCTATGAACAATAAATACTTTAGCAAACTTATTTTTACTTTTTAAATACTCTCTAACAATATGATATAAAGTCTTTTCCTTTTCTTTTGCCGTAGCAATAGTAAGTAATCCACTAGGTTTATTAACAACAATAATATGTTCATCTTCAAATAATATATCAAAAGGTAAAGTCTTCTTACTTTTAGCATTTGTATCTATATTAATAGTCATACCAGGTAAAACATGATAATCATACTTAGTTGTTTTAGTATTATTTACAAATATAGAACCATGAGTTAAATATTGTTTAATTCTTTTCTTTGGCATATCAAGATTATTATATAAATAATCTAATAACTCACCATCTTTTTCTACAATTATTTTCATAACACACCTCTTTTAAGATTATAATACATTTAAAAAATTAAAGCAAAAACTAATTAATAAAGAAAAATAAGTGTAATTAAACAACTTATTTTAATCTACTTATTATATTTCTTTATAACTTTCTCTACTCCTTTAAAATTATTAGAACTAGTCTTTTTAATAGTTAAATCTTTTAAAATCTTAGAACTATTTCCAATAATATAAGTATTAGGAATATCTTTAATAAGCAACTTTTCACTATCATTTCCAATAATTAATAATAACTCATCTTTATTTATATTCAATTTCCTTAATAAATTAATAAGACAAGAATAATCTTCAGTAGCTGTAATTTCTAAATAATATTTATTTCTATATTTTAAAACACTCAAATTACTAGAAATATTTTTCAAATCTTTTCTTTTTAATTCTATTTCTATTTTATAAATATCATAATTATTATAATTGAATTTATCTAATACTTCATTTTCTGAATATAAATAAATTTTATTATCTTTATATTTATTTAATATTTCTTTTATATATTTTTTATCTAAATAATTTTTATAAATAATCTTATTATTATTAACATCTAAAATACAATTACCATTATAAGAAATAATATAATCAATAAAAGGAAAATCTCTATTATAATAAAGTACTTCATTAAAAGATCTATTAGTTAAGATAGTGAATTTTATATTCTTATTTCTAATCTTATCTATTTGTAACATTGTAGACATAGCAATAGCATCTTCTTTATCTATTAGTGTATTATAAAAACTACAAGCAACCATTTTTATCATATTAATTCCCCCTAAAATATTTATTATAAAATTTTATATTAAATATTAAAATAATTATACTTAAAAAATATCCTCCTAAAACATCACTTGGATAATGTACACCTAAATATATCCGACTTATACCAATAGAAATTATTAAAAATATAAAGAAAATATTAAAAAATAATCTTAACTTCTTATCTTTAATATTTCTATTAATTATATAAATTAAAAAGCCATATAAAGCAACTGATATCATAGAATGACCACTCGGAAATGAATAGCCACCTTGTCTTATTAATCTCAAATGATCAGGTCTAGGCCTTTTAATTATATATTTAATTAATTGATTTATTACTACCGTTAAAAGAGTATTTTCAATTAATAATATTTTATCTGACTTAGTTAACTTAAAGAAAATAATAATTACTATTAAAATTACTGGAAAGATATTACCAAATATAGTAATTGCTTTAAAAAAATTATCTAAAGAATTACATCTAAAACTAATTATAAAAGTATAAATAGTATTATCAAATACTTTAATATTACCAGTTAGAACTAAAATTAGAATTATAATGAACAATAAAATTGTAAAAACAGAAAATATATTTATTTTATTTAATTTGCTAATGATTTTCTAACCTCTTCCTTATAAATCTCTACTCCAGGTTGATTAAACGGATTTATTTCAAATAAATATCCTGAAAAAGCCGCAGCTAATTGGAAGAAGTAAATTAAGCTAGCTATATTTTCTGTATTCAATTCATCCATTTCTATTTCTAAACAAGGTACATTGCCAGTAGAATGAGCTCTAATTACCGAATCTATTACAACATTATTAATTTCATTTAAATTTCTATTATCATATTCTATATAATTATTATTATCTTTTACTCTTAAAAATGTTTCAAATAATATCTTATTTCCATCTTGAATAAATTGTCCCAAAGAATGTAAATCTCTAGTATAAATTGTTGAAGTAGGATAAATTCCTTTACCATTTTTTCCTTCAGTTTCTCCAAATAACTGTTTTAACCATTCACAAAAATAAGAAATATTCTCCTCATCCACACTAAAATTTTCTATAAATTTACCATGTTTGAACAATAAATATCTAGTTGCTGCATAAAGATATGCTGAATCAATTAATCTTTTACCATGAAAATATCCTTTTACAATTTTATCTATATCATAATTAATAGAAAGTGGTAATAAATGAGCCGGAGTAATAAATGAGTATCTTCCTCCAATATCATTAGGAATAATAAATGATTTATATCCTTTCTTATTAACTTCTTGCCTTAACTTACCAGATTCTTTATCAGTAGTTATAATTATATGCTTTTTTAACTCTTCAGAATCATACTTTCTTTTTAAAACATCCTTCAATATTTTATAAGTAATTGTAGTCTCCATTGTTGTTCCACTTTTACTAATTACATTAATACAAAAATTTTTATCTTTTAAATAATTAACTAGTTCATCTAAATATTTACTTGATAAAGTTGTTCCAGCATAAATTATTTCAAATTTATCATCATTAAAATATTTTCTAAACATCTTATCAAAAGCATAACTTCCAAGAAATGAACCACCTATTCCAATTACTACTAACAAATCAAAATTATTTTTAATATAACTTCCTGTTTTTTTAATTTCAGCAATCGTTTCTTGATCTAATTCTCTAGTCCAACCAATCATATTACTAGAAGAAAATTTACTTATTACATCTTTCTTCTTATTTAAAATATCAGCAAGTTCTTCACTAGAAAAATAATTATTCACATAAGTTTTAAAATCAAATTTTATCATTTATTCACCATCTTTCAATTAAACTTATTATAACATTATTTAATATATAATTAAACTAATTATTATTTTCATAAATAATAGCTTCATATATTAAATCAACTAAATGATTACTTGGTACTAAATTATATTTCTTTATTATTCTATCAAATATATCTAAACTATAGTCCATATCTAAATATTTATAAACTAATTCCTTTTTATTATCTAATTCTTTTAAATAATCTTTTGTATAACTTTCTTCTACTAATAAAAAAGGATAATCTTTTGCCCAAGATTTAAATTTTTCTTTAATAAAATAAATATTGTCAACATAATTAAACATATCATTATCATAATTAATTATCTTTTTTATATCATTATTCTTTAAAAATTTATCATCTACTCTATAATCAAATCTATCAATTAATTTTAATCCATCTAACTTTAAAGCACTAATTTGAGCAATAAAACCAGTACTAGCTTTACTACTAGTAGGTATAATTTCTACTATTATATATTTATCTCTAGTTAAGTTCATATAATCCCTCCAACAAATAAATT
>OMUM01000020.1 GCA_900314225.1 uncultured bacterium
ATCACCATCACAAGCTGTACATAAAATAATACTTCCTAATAAAACAAATAATAATCTACTTTTTTTCATATCATCACCCTATGATTAAAATATATCACATAAAAAAGTAATTATAAAGAAAATTTTATTTATTCTTATAATTACTTTCTTCATTTAATATATTAACTACATTATTATTACTATCAAGAACTAATTCACCATATTTAGTATTTTGACTTTTTAAAATAATAGTTGCTGGAGTATGTTCATTAATAAAATAATTTTTATTAACTACACCATCAAGATAACCTTTGGCACCTGTTATTGAATAGTCTGTTTCACCTAATTTATTAGAATAGACTTTCATAATTTCATCTTTGCTATTTTTTATATCTATGCCATTTTTTTTCTCATACATTTTATCAATTATTTGCCAAGCTTCTTTGTCAGCATCTAGAATATTGTAATAATCTTTATATGATTTATCTATATATTGAATCAATTTAATAGCATCATTTAAACTAGAATAAGTACCTAAATATTTGATTAACTTTCCAACATCATTTGAGTTTATAGCATCTAAAAATTTATCTTTACCGATAAGTTCACAAATCGCTTTTACATATATTGTTTGTTTATTAAATATTGTTGTCCCAACATAGGCATTAGATTCTTCTGTTAATAATTGAGCAAATCCTTCATCTAAGCCTCTACCAATATGAGAAAAATTCAAATAGTCAGCATAAAAACTTTTTCCAAATAATAAATGATATGCTTCATGTAGCTTAACTTCTTTTTGTTCTTCTTCTTTTTTTACATCAAATCTCCTATTATATTCAATTGTATTATTAATTATATTTGTTGTAGCCAGAACATTGCTCATATTATCATCATGCTTTATTTTGACATTTGAAACCATTTCTAAAACTCTTTCCTGATTTAAATAATTACCATTTTCTAAGATAAATTCATTTAATTCATTTCTAATATCAGACCATTCATTAGATAAATCTTTTCTAGAATCAACTATTTCATTAAATTTATCTAAAAATTCTTGGTTAGAAAGTTTGGTATTTTTAGTGTCAAGATAATAAAAATCAACAAAATTTGTTTCTGGATTAATAAATGGTCCAGCACTCATTGTAGAGTAAACAATTGTTGATCCTAAACCTATTGATAAGAATAACTTTTTGACATTATTTTTATTAAACTTTATTTTCATATTATCATTCCTTAAAAAAATTAAACAAAAGAGTTCTTATTATAAGAACTCTAATTACAAATAATATTCATTTATTAATTATTACTATCACTGCTTGTTAGACTGGTTCCATCAGAAGATAAGTTTGAAGATAAATCTGTATCTTGTGTTTCGTATGCTTTTTGAACACCTTTAATTATGCTTTGTTCAGCATCTTGTAATTTTGTGATATAATTTGTTGCTACTTCTTTAACAGATTCTACAAAATTATTAAGTGCTCTTTCAACTGCTTCTCCTTTGAATGCTTGATTTACTTCAACTTTTGTTAGATCATCAATTTTTGCTTTAATGTTACTGCAATATGTGTCCATCGCATCAGTATATTCACTAACAAAATTAGCAGTAACTCCACCAAGTCCAGCTCCTGTTTCAGATGTTTCTCCACCAATGCCTAAAAAATCACCTGTTGTTTGTGTATGAGCAGTTTCTCCACCGTTTGTAATAGAACTATCAACGCTAGATTGAAGAAACTCATCTCTTGCTGAAGTATCAACTGTTGCCCCACTTTGTGTAATTGCCATATTTTCTCCTCCTTAATCTTGTGAAATTAATTGTTCATCTTTGTTACGCATTGCAGCCATTACTGAACTAATTTCATTTTTTAGTATATTATATAAAACTTCCAATTGCTCATTAACATGTTGCTTGTCTTTTTCTAAATTAGCAAGATAATTTTCTCTTGCTTTACCTTCCCAATTATTTTCACAAGCACTTTTTATACCATTAGTATCATCTACAGCATCCATTGCATGTTGTAATGCCTCCGATTCTATTGAATGTAAATATTGCTCTAACCCTCCAGTATCAAATCCATATTGCATATCACCAATTTTTGGCATATTATTCCTCCTTTAAACTATCTAATTTACTAATATTTTTAGATACTTGTGATGCTATTTCTACATCTTGATTAGCAAAATCAGATACTACTTTTCCAACTGAACTAATATAAACATTTATATTTTTGTATATTATATTTATATTAGATAATATATTAGATAATTTGCTATTAAATTCATTTCTTACTTCACCTGTCCAATTATTATTAATAATCTCATTGTAATTTGTTAAATTTTCTTTAATAACATTAATACTTTCAATACTATCTAATAATTCTACTTTAAATTTATTTGCTTTTGTTTCATTTAAGCCTGTAGCCATAGTATACACTCCTATCTTAAATATCTAACTTGAAAATAACATAATATTATGCTATTTTCAATATATTTAAAACAATTATACATTATTTTACAATCATATTATTTTTAGTAACATTAGTAACATTAATTGCTTTAATATTTTCCCTTCCATTATTTAAATCATTTATTAAATCTTTATTTAAATCATTTAACCAGCTAATATAGCTATCAGTTTTTTTACAGCAATCATCTATTTTGGAAACAACTTCTCTCCAGTTATATTCTCCATTTGGATAATTAAAGGAAGAAGCAATATTTCTGGTATTATATATTTTTTGTTTTTGTGACTTTATAAGTGGTTGCATTGAATTTGAAATTTTATCAGTATCAACAAATATCTTTCCACTAGAGTTAGAAGTTTTCTCAATTGAGTTTACAAAGTCAACAAGTTCATCTCCTAATTTTTTTATACTCGTGCTTAATTCCAGAGAGCTTGTTTTGTCTTTTAAACAGTTTTTTATATAAACACTTGCTGACCCTCTATCAGAATCACTTGACCAAACACCATCATTAGAAATATTACTTATTTTTTCATAAATGTTAGATAAAATATTATTTAATTCTATTCCTTGTTTCTTTAAATCTTCTGCTGCAGATTTTACATTATTTGTATTAATATTTAATCTTCCCATATTAATCATCCTCCATTGCTTCTTGCTGTAATGCTAAATTTATTCTATTATTTAAATCGTTAATTTTATTTCTAAGATCAGGTAAAATATTATTAACTATATTGTTATAAATATTTTTTTCTTCTTCAAGCAAATGATTTAAGTCATTATTTCCACCTTTTATATCATTTACAACATAAGCTGACCCTTGAACTGAGACTAGTTTGCATAATGTATTTATAGAGTTGCTTAAAGCATTGGCTGTATTTACAGTTTTATTATAACAATTTCTATAAATTTCTTTTTGTCTTTTAAAATTATCTGACTCTAACATAAAATTTCTCCTTACATTAAAATTATTTTACTACCATTACGAATATCTGTATTTGCTACTAAAATATTCATATCATATTTTTCTCCTGTGTCTCCACTATATAGCATGTTTTTTCCAGTTGCTTGAAAATATCCATTTGACATTTCAGATACCATTTTAGATAGCAATTCAATGACATTACCAATTTTTCTATTTATTGGTATGAAAACATCATAATTTTCTTCTAAAATTGGAACTATTAATTCAACTAAGACTTTATTGTTCATCTTTTTTATCAACTCCGTCTACGACATATTTTATTATCATGTGGTTTCCTTGATAAATTGGATAGCCAATACATGGGAAAGATACTTTCTTTTCTTCTAAACTTAATGACATTACACCTAAAGCTACTTGAGTATCTATATCTTCACCTAACCAAATACCAAACGTATTATTTATATTTTCTATAAACCAATCTTCTACTTGTAATAATTTATAATTGTTGGAATCATCAAAGAATAAGAATGTATTCTTTTTGCATTTAGATGCTTCTTTAAATAACAATTCAAAATTCTTGTTATATTTAGAAACCTTTTTCTTTAATTCTTGAATACCAAGAATAATATAAACATTAGTTTCTGTTAAGTTTTTGTCATTTGAAACATTTTTATACATTGAAATAAAAGCTTGCTCTAAATTATTATTAAATACATTTACATTTTTATAATTACCACGATAAATACTTAAAGCATCAATTATATTTATTTTAACATTTTTTAATGTAAGCATTTGTCTTATTAAACCATAAACAAAATAAATGTGATTTTTAATACTTTTAGCTGCTATTAAATTGATTTTAAACTCTAAGAAATTATATACATACACTTCTAAACTATTTCTTTCAATTCCAATTGGCAAACAATCTAGACCTTTTAGTTCAAACAAAACATCTTCAACATAAACTATTTCTGGTAAATATGGTATTTTTCTTGCTTTTATGTCTGGATATTTTTCTTTAACTTTTTTAGCAAATTCTCTAATAAATTGTGTTTTTTCATCTCTATTACATATATCAGCAGTCTGGAATTCATAAATATTGGTTCCATCTTTAAACATTATTCCACGTCCATAATTATCAGCTGGAACCATTTTTTTAGGAGCTCCAAGTAAGTCCCTATAATCAAAATCATTTGGCATTTTTAAGCATACTTTATTTCTGAAATTTTCTGCTACACGCATTCTAACTGCATTTTGTTGTGTAGTTGAAACTATAAAAACTATTCCATATTTGGCACTATCTCTAAATAATGGGTTAAATGAATCATACATTCTTGGATATGTATCTAAGTAATTTTCATAATTATTTAGAACTACTAAAATAAACTTGTCTTTTTTACCACTTAATTTATTATAGCCAGAAAAATTACCACCAAATTCAGAATATGCTTTTTTTCTGATTCCTAGTTCCTTATTTAAAAGTTTTATTAAATTTACTAATTTTTCATTTTCTTCTATAGTAAAAACTGTACCAACATGTTGCAATAATTCAAATATTTTTAAAGTTTCTGCACCAAAATCACCAATATAAATATTTAACTCATTTGGAGACATTTGTGATGTCAATTCATAAATTATTGTTGAAATTAAGTTTTCTTTTCCAGAACCAGCTATACCATAAATTAGTAAATTACCATCATTTAATAAGTCAAATGTTGCTGGTCCCTGCTCCTGTAATCCTGGGGCATCGTATTCTCCAAAAATTATATTACTTAGGGGATTAATATCTTGTTTTATTTTATCTTTATATTTTGTTAGAAGATCTTTTAAATAAATATTTTTTTCAAGTGCTGGTAACCATAAATTTTTACGTTTAATTCCATCATCTTTGGCAATTTTACATAACATTTTTACTATATTAGTTAGTTGATCTCCTAATTCAGGCTTATTTTCATTTAATTTTGTAAAACTATCATATGACCTTTTTATAATATTCCCATTATCATCTATAAATGAAATAGAATCATCAATTTTTTTTATTAGCCTATCATTTGGAACATATTTCTCACCTGTCCAGGCAGATTGACCAATATCAAAATATTCATCATAACCAACTTGTAAGTAAAACCTTCCTGTTTCTTTAATACTAGCTGCCTCTGGTCTTTTTAGCATTTCCATGCTATCAGCTCTAGTTTGAACTTTTAGACATACTTTAAATCTTGAATTAGACCATATTTGATCATTAACTACTCCACTTGGTTTTTGTGTTGCTAAAATAAGATGAACTCCTAGAGAACGTCCTATACGTGAAGTTGATATAAGTTCTGCCATAAATTCTGGCTGTTGAGCTTTTAGTTCAGCAAACTCATCGGTGATTATAAATAAATGTGAAACTGGTTCATCAATAAGGCCCTCTCTATATAATCTTTGGTATTTATATATATCCATAGTACTTTCGCCAGTTTCTTCTTTTACTTTATTAAATTGCTTTTGTCTTCTTTTTAATTCACTTTCAATTGATACTAAAGTTCTATTCATTTCAGATGTATCAAGATTAGTAATAGTTCCTGCTAAATGTGGAATTGCGATATTTGCTTCTCGATTTTCAAAAGCACCAGCAAGTCCTCCACCTTTATAATCAATTAAAACGAATTGAACTTCTCTTGGATCATAATTTAAAGCCATAGATAAAATGTAAGTTATAATAAATTCACTCTTACCAGAACCAGTTGAACCTGCAATTAAACCATGTGGTCCATCAGCTTTTTCATGCAAATCTAGAGTATATAATTCTCCACTTGTATGTACTCCAATTGGTGCAGACAAACTAGTAATTGGGTCACTGCTTTTCCATCTATTTCTAACATTTAACTGTTCAATTTTTCCAACGTTATACATTTGTAGAAATGAAATAGACGTAGGTAATTGACTCGAAGTATTATTACTTTGAACGGGAACATTAGCAACTATACGTCCAATTATTCTCATGTCAATATTTGTTGCATATTCTGCTTTAAACTTAATAGTGTCTTCTTCAGTAACTTTTGCATTAAACATTCCAGAAGTACTATCTGTAATAGAAATAAACTTGCTACATTCATTAGGCATACTCTTCATATTTTCATCGAAAATTACTAGAGAAAAGCCATAATTGAATTGATTTTCTAGTAAATCTTTGAAAAACTTAAAATTTTTTATGGAACTATAAGCATCTGTTATAACTAAAAAATAAGTGTCATATAATTCATATTCATCAACTTTTTCTTTATTTATTTCATTTATTTCTTTTTTCTTTTCATCTCTTTTACTCTTTCTTTCATTAAACTCATTATCTAGGAATTGGCTTAATATTTTAGCTTCATCTTGATTTTTTGAAAAAAATCTAGTTTGTTTGTCATCTGAAAAATTATGATTAGTATATTTTAAGTAATCCCATCTATTTTCTTTAATTGAATCTGTAAAAATGACTATTTTTAAATCAAGTGGACTATGTAATGTAAGTAATTGAATCATTAACCAATTTATAAATTCATCTTTGTTGTTGTTCATTAATATTATAGCTGTAACAATTTGTTCTTTTAAACTAATTGTTATTGGTACATTGTTTAATTCTTTATATTTTTCTCCAACTTCACATACTTTTTTAAAAAGATTATCATCATCTAATGAAAATTTTTCTTCAGCTGCTCTTATTTTTAAAGCTGATGGTCTATTTCCAATACCAAGTCTTAATTCGATAAAATCATCATCTTTAATCATTCTATTCCAGAAATTGTTATTTCTATTTTTTATAGCTAAAATACACTCAGAAAGGCTTAAGTTGTTTTCAGTAATTATTGCCTCTTGTTTTGTTATTTTAGATTGAATTAGCTTTTCTTTTTCTAATAAATAATTTGAATATTTTTTTTGACGCAATTGCTCTCTTTTTTTGGCATATTGTTTTTGCCATTTTCGTACTAATATAGGCATTAATAAAGATCCAATCAGCATTGCAACCACCATTATAATTTGAGGTAGTATATCAATAAAATCCTTTGTTCCAGAAGCAAGCCCATCATATAAACTAAAAGCACTGATAGACATCATTCCAAGCATTGTAAAACTTGAACCAATACTCAAGAAAAACGGCATATTAGAATCTTGATCTTGTTTTCCAGGTGGTGGATCAATAATTATTTCTTCTGTTTCCAATACACTTCTAATTCTAGGCGTATGTGTAAAGCATTGATTATCAGAATATAGTGTTATATTATTTTCTAATTCAGTTGTAGGGCTATATTCATTATTTTTAATTGTTGATTGATAATCAACATTAAATAAATTATTTGATTGAAAAAAATTATGGCTCATAGGAACTACAAAATTTTTTTTCATCCAAATCATTCTAAGACCATTAGTAAAAATAATATCTCCTACATTTAGTAAAGTTTTTTCCCTGACTCTTTGGTTATTAACATACAAATATAATTTTTCGTCTGGTGATGTAGGATAAATATACCATAAATTATTTTCTAAATTAATAACAGCATGATGCTCAAACATCATATTTTTTGTAAAAACTATTGAATTATCTTTAGCACTACCTATGGTTATAGTATTAAGTCTAGTAACATCAAAATTAAAACTATTTTCTACTATAGATGGTAAGCAATATAATACAAATATTTTATTAATACCACTTACCAATATTGGAATGCTCATATAATCAGAAAGGGCAATTTTATCAACTACCATACCATCAGCACCAATTATATTGATGCTTCCATTGCTGGTTAGAATCCATTCATTATTGAAAGAGTCAACATTCAAAGAATTTTCTGTAACTCCTCCAGAAATTTTAAAAGAAAATAACATAGAGCCATCAACCTTAGGAGGCAAATTAAATTTTAAAAGATTTTCCTTGTCTTGAATATATAATCTCATATTAATCCTACCTTATTAATGTAATTTTAGCATAAAACATATACAAAAAAAAGAAGTATTTAAAACTTCTTAATAACTTCATATATATATTTAACATT
>OMUM01000174.1 GCA_900314225.1 uncultured bacterium
AATCTCCCATTTTATAAGGGTTTAAGTGATAGTCGCCATAAATACAGGACAGGCAATTTATATTAGTTTTATTTTCATTCATTTGGATCAACTCCTTTTTAATAAATCAATAAAATTATACCATAAAAAAGACAAAATTTAGTATAATTCCGTCTATTTTATATCATTTATATAGTGTTGCAAATAGTAATATTACTATTATTAATAAAAGTTACTTGGTCATATGACAAATCGCAATATCATAATATTCCGAGCTAATAAAGATAGGATTACTCTTGTCTTATCTACTTTTACTTAATTCTTTTGAATGACAATTTATAATTAATTACGAATTTTTTTGTTTAACTGTTTTCATTTTAATAGGACAATCAGGAATAGGATTAGAATTTATAGATAGTTTTTCTTTCATTGCAGCAATTAATGATTCTTTATATTCTTTTGATAATAATTCATATTCATCATCTATTTCTTTCAATAACTTATATATATTATTTCCTATTATATTAGGAGTACTTATTAATCTTTCTTTCATTTTTCTGTTTTCTAGACACAAAGCATTGAGTACTATTGGATAATGTACTATCTCTGAAGCACTCTTTTCAGCTATATTAATTAATTCAAATAAATAATCAAGATCATCTTCAGTTGATGAATAATAAATACTTTTTATAAGTTGCCCATTTAAACTTAAGGCATGTTTCCAAGCTTCTATATAATAATCTTTACTTCTATCTAAATATTTAACTTTTGCTGGTTCATTATTTATGATCTCAAAAACTAAATTTTTATCAACATAGTTTATATCCATATATTTTATTGATTCTTTATTTTTGCTATATGCTATGTTGCATAACTTACTATAGATAGAAATTCTACTATCTACATGAAAGATTGCTAATGGTTCTTGATGAATAGCTTTTTCAATTAACGGAAATAATTCCTTTTTGTCTTCATCTATGCAGCATAAAACTTTATAACATATAGATACAGCCAATTCCCAAAAGAAATAATAATCTTTTATTTCTTTAGCTAGGTTGGTTACTAAAAAAGGATATTTCATAATCGCTTTTATACCTAATTGTTTGTAATTGCTTACACTATCTTTTATTAATAGAAAAGTTTTACAATCTTGATTAATAGCTTCATCACATAATATAGAATAATCTTTGTATGATGGTGAAATATATTTAATTACATTTGCTTTTTGTTTAATGGCTATCAAAGCTAATTCTGTATAATCATTTCTTTCTTGAGAATAATGTTTGATATTATCTGGAGATGTAACAATATCTACTTTAGCATTAAAAGTATTATTATCTGATCTTTCTTTCATTAGTTTTATACCTCCAATCAGTCAATTATTATACACAATAACCCTTATAAATGCAAATCTAAATAGTTTTGTTAATTTAAATTTGAAGTGCAACACTTCAACATTGAAAAAGACATATGAATAACCTATAATACTTAAAACCAAAAAAGAAAGGAAATTCAATATGTCTGAAAAAAATAATACTACAAATGTAGTAAAAAAACAATATCATCATTTGACTAAGGATGATAGAGTTAAAATCGAAACATTAATTAGTCTAAAAGATAGTAAAGGTAAAAGATTATATAGCAATACTTATATTGCAAATGAGATTGGAGTTGATAAAGCTACTATTTCTAGAGAATTAAGAAATAGAATTAAATCTAAAATTAGTGTTATGACTGGAAAAGTAAAAAATAAACCATATAATGCTATTGATGCACAAAACGATTATAAATATAAAAGAGCAATGTCAAAAGCAGAATATAAGCTTGAAAAATATCCTAAAATGAAAAAATTTATTGAAGATAAAATTTTAAATGATAAATGGGCTCCAGATGTCATTGTCGGTTATATGAAAAAACATAATTATTTTAAAAGAAAAGGATTTTCCAGTATTACTATGCAAACCATTTATAATGCCATTAGATACAATATTATAGACGTTAAAGTTGATGATATGAGAAGAATGAAATATAATCCTAAGTATGAATATAATGAAACTCCAGAAGTAAAAGAAAGCAAACGTGATTACACTATAGAAAAAAGAGATAAAGAGATTGATAAGAGGCTTGTCTTTGGCCATTTTGAACTAGATACTGTCTTAGGTAAGAGAGATGGTGTACATGAATGTTTAATGACTATTACAGAACGTAAAACTAGATATGA
Organism: uncultured bacterium; assembly: GCA_900314225.1. Lineage (GTDB taxonomy): Bacteria > Bacillota_I > Bacilli_A > RF39 > UBA660 > UBA3789. The sequence goes on from OMUM01000174.1 coordinate 2,201, forward strand.
AATGATCTTTAAATTAAGTTCTAAAAGTGCAGATGAAGTTATTCATAAGTTTAATCAAATTAAAGATTTTATGAAAAAAAATTTTGATAAAGTCTTTAAAACAATTACAACTGATAATGGAACTGAATTTTCTGAATTCAAAGAAATTATAAAAGATACAAAAGCTAAAATTTACTTCTGTCATCCCTATTGTTCTGGTGAGAAAGGTTCTAATGAAAGAAATAATGAAATAATTAGATACTTCATTCCTAAGAGTACTTTAATTGAAAATTATTCTTATGAGGATATTAATAACATTGCTAACTGGATGAATAATTATCCAAGAAAAATTTTAGATTATAAAACACCTTTAGAAGCATTACTTGAAGAATTTAACGATAAATCTATTATTAATAAGTTATATAAATTACAAGAAGTTGTTAATAATGTTTAATACTCTTTATTCCAATTTCCTTTTGCAGGTAGGAACCCAGTAAATCTCCTAATAAAAAGTGTAATATTCCTATAAGAAATATTACACCAAGTATGTCGGATCTTTACTGCCTACCCACAAAAGTTTTCTCGGCATAAAATCATATTAAAATAGATACTGCTAGTGCTATTATTCATATGTCAAAAGTTGCACTTGACTTTTGAATCAATAAATAGAATGAAATAATATACTTAAAATAGTGTATACTTTACTACTATATATCATA
>OMUM01000024.1 GCA_900314225.1 uncultured bacterium
TAACGGAATTACCCACTTGCTCAAAAGATAAGTTCATAAATTAAATTAATTTGTTTTCACCAACCACAAACTCTCTAAATAATTTTAATTTACTAATACTTCTTTCTCATCACAAATATAAACATATTATAGCACACAATTAGAAATTATCTACATTTTTTAACTAAATTCATTAATATAATCAAGAAGTTTCAAGAATAAATCAATATATTCTTTAGATAAACCTTTCTTTTTTAATTTTTTAATTGCAATTCTTTTTTTAGGAATTTCTAACTTACCAAAAATAACATCATCTATTTCTTCTTTTAAATAAGTATTAATTTTTAAATCCATCAAAATACTCTTAATATCATCATTAATTAATCTAACAGCATCAATTTCTATATCTTTTCCTTTGCAATTAATAGTAAGTTGTCCTATTGTTGGAACATTATTAATTTCAACAACAAAATCATTTCCATCAACATAACTACTATTAGCAATACTATCAGTATTAAAAAATGTTGTTACTTTATCAGCTTGCTTAGTATTTCTAAATACCATTTTATAATTACGTCTTTCAGGAACTATACCACTTTTACCATCAATAGATCTAATAATAACAGTATAATTGTTTCTTAAATAATTATAATCAATTGAAGTCTTTAAATAATATCCTTCTTTATACAATGAAGTAATACCATCATCTTCAAATAAAGTATAAGTATTAGATACACCTGGAAATATTTGTATTTCTAAATCTGTTGGAAGACCAGTATTATTATAATCACTTCTATTAGAAAAAGGAACGATTGAACCAGCATGAGCAAAAACTGGATAATCATCTTCTTTAAAGAAAGAAACATATTTTTTATTACCAGGGAATTTTTTACCTGTAACTAAATCATACCAAATACCATCAGGTACAAAGAAACGATGAATAGTTCTATCCATAACAGGATCTTTTGGCTCAAGTATTGGACATACTAATAATTGTGACCCAAAATAATATTGGTTTCTATATAAATCATCATCATAAACCCACATATAATTATAATAAAAAGGTTGAATTAAAGGAGTACCAGAACGAGTATAATTATAAGCTTCAGTATAAATATAAGGTATTAATCTATGCCTAAGTCGTAAATAATCAGCAGTAATACTTTCTGTTTTAGCATCCCATAACCAAGGTTCCTTTTTATAATATTTTCCACGAGCACCATGAAATCTTAAAATTGGTGAAAAAGTACTCAACTCTACATAACGTAAATATAATTCACCATCTTCAATACCACCATGGTTTCCAGCAACATCATGACTCCACCAGCTAACACCAATATTAGCAGCATTTAAATACATAAACGGTAATTTTTTTAAATTATCCCAACTTATTTCACTAGAACCACCATACAACACAGGATAACGATGTGGTGCTATTATACCACCGCGAGCCAAAATTAATGGTCGTTTATTTTTATTTCTACCAGAATCAAGATACATATAATGATTTAAAATCCATAATTTATTAACATCCAAATTTCCTGTAGAATCATTCCAAAAAAAGTCAATTCCCATATTTTCCAACGGATGTAAAAAGAATTTAAATAAAATATCTAAAAATTTAGGATTTAATGGATCAAACTCAATAACACTATTTGAAGTTACTTTTAAAAAATCTGCAGCTTGTTTATAATATTGTTCCATTGGATAAATTCCATTCGTCGGATTAACAACTAATCCAACTCTTATGCCACGTTTATGGAATTCCTCAATCATTGCATTAGGCTCTTTAAATTTATTGGTATTAAAAGTATAACCCGTCTTTAATCCCTTCTGAGTACCTGATTCTCTTATATGCCAATCATGATCAAACAACATTACAGAAAATGGAATCATTTTTCTTTCAAAATTTCTAATTAATTCATGAGCACTTTTATCATCATAATCTATATTTCTACTCCACCAATTTCCTAAAGCATATCTAGGTATCAAAGCTGGAGCCCCTGTCATCTTAAAATAATCAAATAAGGCCTGCCTAAAGTCTTTATCATACATAAAAACATAAATATCTATATGATTAGCAGGAGGATCACCTAAAGTACCATCAGGTAAAATAAGTTTACTATAACTATCATCAATAGAAGCAAATCCATCAAGTGAATAAAGACCTTTTTGTAAATTATTAGGAACATTTACGTCAACGCTAACCATATTTCCAAGCATATTTCTTGCCTCTGGATGTCCATAATACCAATCCTTTTGCCTATCACGTTCTTTACTAAGCAAAGTAATTTTAAGATTCTTCATTTTATCAACCTTTGTTCCAGCAAAAGGCTGCTCCTTAATATAACTAAGTGAAAAATACTTAGTAGTTACCTCAACAATGTTTGAATCTTGTCGAACAAAGAAATCTGGTAAACCTACTCGCCTTTTTTTAATTAATTGAGTAGGAGCATCAACAAACTGACCATTAGAAGAATATTCAAGCCTTACAACTCTTTCAGTAATAACAGATATTCTATATTTAGAACCTAAAATAATCGCTTTTTTATCACTTTTAGCCTTTTTAGCATCTACTTCAAATTGTATTCCAAGTGGATACATACCAACACCTTCTTATTATTAATTATCAAAAAATAACTTCAAATCTTATACACAATTATACAGTTATCTAAAATAAAATTCTAGTATTATAAAATACTAATTCAAAAGAGAACTAATTGCTCCAACCATAGAAGTAGTATTACTCATACCACTAGAATCATCAACCGATGAAGAACCATCAGATGATGAATTATTATAACTAGAAGAATCTTCATCCATCTCCACAACACTATTTAAAACATTTAAGATAACCTTACATGCATCATCAACAGAAGTTTCATTATGTATACTAATAACCCCCATAGCAATCTTCTCTGAATTATATTCAGTTAAATATAAATATTTTGTATCAGAATCAAGTGATAATGTATAAATAAGCATTTCTTTATCATTAATTTTTTTCTTCTCAGAATCTTTTATATCATAACCACTGTCAATTAACTTTTTAGATAACCCTTCAACATTATCAGAATATTTATTATAATCACCATCATTAATTCTAAAAGAAAAATTATAATTTTCTTCATTAGAAATAAAAATACTTCTTCCATCTACTTGATAATCTAAACCAGCTGGTACAGTTAATTTATAATTATCAACTTCAACAGTTTTAGCAGTTTTCTTAACTTCAGATGTCGGAGTTGAAGTAGGCGTTACTTTAGTAGATTTATCTTTTTTAGTAGCAATTCCATAAATTAATAAACATAATGAAAAAAATAATATAGTTCCAAAAACAATATAAATGATGTTACCTTTTAAATCAAAAGATTTATTTTTTGCAGAAGATTCATCACTAGTACTACCAGTTTCAGAATCAGTTATTTCATCAAAAGAATCACTAAAAGTTTCATCTGTTGTTTCATTATCATCATCACTATTAATATAATAGCCACAATTTAAGCATATATTTGCTCCTGGCTTAATATCAGCTCCACAATTTGGACATTTCATCTTCATCACCCACCTTATTTATCTAAAAACTTAACAAAATACTCTTCTAATGTCATATCTTCTTCATAAATCTTTTTAGCAATTTTCTTACCAACATATCTAAAATGCCAAGGTTCATTACTTATTTGTGTAATATTTTCATATTTTTTTGGAAATCTATGAATAAACCCATATTTATAAGCATTATCTAAAACCCACTTATATTCTTTAGAATTAGAAAAAATTCTTGAAGATTTACTACCAATATCGAAAGCAAGACCAGTCTGATGTTCAGAATATCCAGCCTTAGCTACATATTTAGTAACATAATCATCACCATATAAATTTCTATATGTATTTTCAATCTCTAATTGATCATCAAAACTTCTATAAGCAGAATTAATAACCAAATCAAGACCATCTTTAGAAGCAGCATTTGCCATATCAATAAAAGCATTAACCGCTACTTTATTAGCATAAAACTCATTATCATTAGTATATTTAGTATCAATTTTAACTAAATTTTTAGGCTTAAATTTCTTATCAAGATATCTATGCTTATTAATTAGCATATCATATGAGAAATTCTTAACCTTAAAACTATCAGTATAAGCATCCTCATCAAGATTAAGATTTACATACAAAACAACATAATCATCATTTTCCCCAGTTTCATCAGAATATGCAACATACCTATCATAATTATCAAGTTTGGCATAATCAATACTGAAAAATTCATCTAGATATTTTACCTTGTCTCTTTTAATAAACCTCTCCACAGCAGTAGCATCCCCATGAGTAAGAATAAGATCAATATCATCATTACTATATCCAATCTTAATAAGTTTATTAATATTTTTTATTAAATTATCTTGCTTTACGTAATTTATTTTAGCATATCTATCTAAATTATTCTCATTATAATCTTTGCTTTCAAAAGCAGCGTTCAAAGTTTTATTTTCACCTTTTGATAAAATATAATCTTTTTTAAAAGAAAATAATATATTATATGATGCTTTCTCACTATAACCATATTTCTTTAAATCATTTATTTGTTTTCTAAAAAATATAAAGATTCCAAGAAAAATACATAAAATAACGCCAGTAATTTTTAATATATTAACATACTTATCTTTTAATTTAATACTCTTAATCTTTTTCAAGGAACACCACCTTAAAATAATAATAACACAATTAATTGTAAAAAACTACAAATTATGTTACAATCTTCATGATTTTTGAAAGGAAAATAATATGAATAAGTTTAAGTATTCTAATTCAAATAAAAGATATCATACACTAAATTATTATTACAAAAATAAATTTCATGGAAAAGTATTTAAAGTTAGCTTAAATGCTGGCTTTTCATGTCCAAATATTGATGGCACTATAGGATATGGAGGATGCATCTATTGTTCAAAAAGTGGTAGTGGTGAATTTGGTGGAAATATTAATGATAACATTGAAACACAATTCAATGATATTAAAAATAAAATGTTAAAAAAATGGCCTAAAGCTAAATATATTGGATACTTTCAAGCAAGGACTAATACTTATGCTCCAGTAAATAAATTAAAAGAATTATATGAAAAAATATTAAAACAAGAAGGTGTAATTGGTTTAAGTATCGCCACTCGACCAGATGCTATATCTCAAGAATGCTTAGATTATCTAGAAGAACTAAATAAAAAGACATATCTAACAATTGAATTAGGACTACAATCAATCAAAGAAGAAACAAATAAATTAATAAATAGATGTCATTCTTTAGAATGCTTTGAAAATATGGTTAAAGAACTAAGAAAAAGAAAAGTAAATGTAGTTGTTCATATAATAAATGGTCTTCCATATGAAACAAAAGAAGACATGTTAAATACTGTAAAATATTTAAATAATTTAGATATTCAAGGTATAAAAATACATATGTTAAGTATCTTAAAAAACACTCCCTTAGATAAACTATATAAAGAAAAAAATTTTCATGTATTAACAAAAGAAGAATATATTGACATAGTAATTAATCAATTAGAATTATTAAGAGAAGAAATAGTCATTCATAGAATTACAGGCGATCCAGATCCAAAAGAATTAGTTGCACCAACTTGGTTAATTAAAAAATTTTGTATATTAAATGATATAGATAAAGAAATGGTAAGAAGAGATACTTATCAAGGAATAAAAGTAAATGCCCTATCTAATAATAATTAACATTATAGAATTTATAATTATGGGAATAGATAAAAGACTTGCAATTAAAAATAAATATCGGATTCCAGAAAAAGCGATAATATTATTATCACTAATGGGAGGAGCACTTGGCGGAATAATTGGCATGTATACTTTTAAACATAAAACTAAAAAAAGAAAATTTCATATAATATTCGTACTATCATTAATATTTTATTTAAATATAATATATATTACTTTACATAAATAAAGGAAAAAAACAAAACAATCATTGTTAATCAAAAAATATTATATTATAATTAAAGAAAAAGATAGGTGATTGTGGTGAAGTTAAAAACAAAAGAGCTACAAATACTCGCAATTATAATTAGTATTTGGAGTTTTATATTAATAGGTAGTGGAATATCTTTAAATAAACAAAATAAAACAATAACTAAAAAAACATATAGTTTATCTATAAAAAAAGAAAAAATTGCTGAATCACAAGCAAAAATAAATGAAATTAAGCTAAAAAACATCACCATAACAGTAAATAACCCTATCAGTGTAAATGTTGAAGACTATCTAGAAAATGCTAATCAAATTAGCAATGATATTTTAAGTAAACTTACTCTTGATACATCCCTTGTAAATATAAATCAAGTTGGAACCTATCAATATACAATTAAATATAATAAAAAAATATATACGGCTAATATAATTGTTAAAGAAAAAGAATTACCTAAAGTTGACTTCACTCTAAAAAATATTGAAATAACATTAGGAGATTCAATTTCCCAAAATCCAAGAAATTATATTAATGAAACTGTATCAGATGAAGTTAATAATGCTTTAACATTAGATTTATCACAAGTAACAACCAATGTCGCAGGAACCTATCAATATTCAATAACTTACAAAAACACAACATATACCGGCTATATAACTATAAAAGCTCCAGGGCCAACAATAATTGGACCTAATACAGCAACAAATGAAAAAACAGACGATACAATTAAAACAAATGAAACAGATAAAGCAAATGAAACAAAATAAAAAAGTTCAGATAGAACTTTTTTTAATTTAATCTAATTTAGTCCAACAATTTCATCATTAACAACATCAATTTTTTCATAATTTGGTCTTCTAGATAAACCAGGCATTGTCATAATATCACCTAAAAGAACAGTAATAAAACCAGCTCCATTATACAAATTAATATCTCTGACAGTTACAACAAAGTCTTTAGGAACTCCTCGTTTATCTTTATCATCAGAAAATGAATATTGCGTTTTAGCAACACAAATAGGAAGATTAGTTATATTATTTTTCTCTATCAAAGCAATTTTTTCCCTAGCTTTGTCACTAATAACAACTTTACTGGCTCCATATATTCCACAACAAACATCAGAAATCTTTGAAATAATATTTTCATCTAAATCATATAACATTTTAAAATTCTTAGTTTCACAAGAAATAACTTTTTTAGCCAAATCAATTGCACCATCACTACCTAATTTAAAAGCATCAGAAATACTAAACCTGTAATTTAATTTATTACAATGATCAATTAAGAGATTAATTTCTTCTGAAGTATCAGAATTAAATTTATTTAGGCAAACAACAATATCAACACCATATTTCTTTAAATTATTATAATGTTTATCTAAATTTTCAAATCCTTTTTTTAAAGCCTCATCATTTTTTTCAAATATCATATATTTATCTACACCACCATGATATTTTAAAGCCTTAATAGTTACAACTAAAACAACTGCATCTGGTTTTAAATTACCAACTCGACATTTTATATCAAAAAATTTTTCTGCTCCAAGATCAGCTCCAAAGCCAGCTTCTGTTACTACATAATCAGCATAACTTAAAGCAGTTTTTGTTGCGACTAAGCTATTACATCCATGAGCAATATTAGCAAAAGGTCCTCCATGAATAATTGCTGGTGTATTTTCTAATGTTTGCACTAAATTAGGTTTAAAAGCATCTTTAAGTAAAGCAACAAGAGCTCCTTCTAATTTTAAATCCCTTACATAAACATATTCATATTTATCATTAATACCAACAACTATATTTCCAAGACGCTTTCTTAAATCTTCAAGACTAGTTGCTAAACAAAACAAAGCCATAACTTCACTAGCTGAAGTAATAGTAAATGAATCATGTCTAGTTCCTAAATCAACATCTCTTAGTGCTCGGTCATTAACATCTAAACATCTTTTAAATAAAACTTTTTTTATTTTAAGTTCATTTCCAAAATAAATATGATTATCTATAGCCGCACTAATTAAATTATTAGCAGACGTAATAGCATGAAAATCTCCTGTAAAATGTAAATTAATATCCTCCATAGGAACTACTTGACTATAACCACCACCAGTTGCTCCGCCTTTCATACCAAAAACAGGTCCCATAGATGGTTCACGTAAAGCAAGAATGACATTTTTATTCAACTTTTTTAGAGCATCCCCTAATCCAATACTAACTGTAGTTTTTCCCTCACCTAATGGAGTAGGACTTATTGCTGTAACTAAAATTAATTTCCCTTTTTTATCACTATCCTTAGGATTAATCTTACATTTATATTTTCCATATAATTCAATATCGTCACTACGTATGCAAGCCTTTTTCGCAACATCACGAATATCTAATTTAGTACTATTTCTAGAAATTTCAATATCAGTCATCTAATCACCTCAAGAAATATTATAACATATATAAACTTGTTTATTAGAAATAATAAGTTATTTAAAAATATAAATTAACTAAACAAAAAAATATGTTTTATAAAAAAAATTAAACAAAATTAACAAAACTATAATTTTACAAGTAAAAAAATTAATGTTATTATCAATCGCGTTAAGAAAAAAAAGGAGGGATTTTTATAAAAAATAAATTGTTTTTCTTAATCACAATTATACTTTTTGGCATATTAAATGTTCATGCTGAAACAACAAATTTTTATGAAGGAGAATATATTGATAATATATATCAAACAAAATATGATACAAATACCAAAATAAAATATTATCAGAAAGCTCGTTTCTTCAGAAGAAGTAGCGACAATCAGCCAGCTTACTGTTTAGAACCATTTAATATGTTTAAAAACACTACTTATTCTTCAACCATAACACCAAGAAATTTATCTAATGAACAAATAAATAGAATTAAAAAGCTTATTTATTATGGTTATGGTTATGCAAATCATACCGATAATAAATGGTATGCTATAACTCAATTAATGATTTGGCAAACTGCCGAACCAAAAGGTAATTATTATTTCACTGATAAGTTAAATGGTAAAATGATAAATCAATTTACTGAAGAAATAAGTGAAATTAATAATTTAATAGAAAAAAATAATATTAAACCATCAATAATAAACCAAGATTATTATTTTATAGAAAATACAACCAATAAAATAACTGATATAAATAATGTTATAAATCAATATAAAACTAATGATAAATTTATTATAGATGGAAATAATATAATAATAAATCTACCTAAAGGAGATTATGATATACCACTATATAAAAACAATACTAATCATAATAAACCTATTCTATTTTACCAAGCTGAAAATACACAAAATCTTGTTAATTTAGGAGATATAGAAAATGAAGAATATCATCTTAAAGTACATATAATAAATACTAAAATACAAATAACTAAAATTGATGAAGATACAAATTCAATAGAACCATCGTCTAATTCAGCAAGTCTAGATGGAGCAATCTATGAATTAACTGATTCTAATAATAATATAGTAAGTAAACTAGAAATAAAAAATAATGTAGCAGAAATAAATAACATGCCATTTGGTACTTACTATTTAAAAGAAATAAAAGCTGGAACTGGTTATACTTTAAATAATGAAATAAATAAAATAACTATTTCTAAAGATAACCCAACCATAGATTTAATTTTAAAAAATAAAATAATAGAAAAAAATATAACTATTAATAAACAATATGGTTCTAATAATAATTTCCAATCAGAAAAAGATATATCATTTGAGATATATAATGAAAAAAATAATCTAGTAAAAAAAATCACAACAAATGAAAATGGATCTTGTGAAATAATACTACCATACGGTAAATATACTATTAAACAAATAAATTCAACATCAGGTTATACAAAAGTAGAACCATTTGAACTAAATATAACAAATAATTTAGATGAAACAATTAATCTAAAAGACTTTCAAGTGCCTGTTCCAGATACTCATACCAGTATCTTTATATATATATTAAAATTTATTATACAATTACTTTTAATAATATGTTAAAAAGAAAAATTACATTAATATTACTTTTATTGTTAATTATATTAAATATCATACTAACACCAAAAATAACACCTAAAAAGCAAAAAAATTCTAAAGAAAAAACTGAATATATGACACTTATAATTAAAAAGATAAATTTAAAAGAAAAAATATATAATTTAAATGATAAAAGGAATAATATAGAAGAACATGTAACTATTCTAAAAGAATCAATCATGCCTGATAAAGAAAATAGTATCTTATTTATCGCCGCTCACTCTGGAACAGGAAAAATTGCTTACTTTGAAAGATTAGATAAATTAAAAGAAGGAGATGAAATAGTTCTAATATATAATAAAAAATATATAAAATATTATGTTAAAGATATTTGGGAAGAAAATAAAAATGGCTACATAAATGTAAATAAGGAGAAAGAAAAGCAATTAATTTTAACTACATGTTCTCCACATAAAAAAAATAAACAACTTATTATTAATTGTATAAAAAAAGACTAATATTAGTCTTTTTTTGTTAAAAGAGCAATAGCTTTTTTTAATTGTAAATCATTATCAAATGATGGATTTAACAAATAATCTTGTCCTTGTTCTACATCGACATCAGGATTTATACCAATCTTGTTTATACTCTTACCCTTAGGAGTTAACCATAATTCAGTCGTATACTTTAAACTTGCACCTGTACTTAATTCAATCGTTCGCTGAATACTTCCTTTTCCATACGTATTAGTACCAACTACTATACTATTTTTATAATTATCTCTAAAACAAGCCGTAATTATCTCTGCTGCCGAAGCACTACCACCATTAACTATAATAGCAACAGGATACTTTCTCTTATTGTTATCTAATGAATAAATTTTCTTTATCTTATTTTTATTTTTTATTTGATATAAAACCGTTTTCCTGTTAAAAAATAAACTTAATATTTCATTAGTCTGACTCAAATGTCCACCAGGATTATCTCTTAAATCAATTATTAAAGAATCAATATTATTTTTCTCTAATTTATCTAAATTACTTTTAAATTGTTTATAAGTATTAGTAGCAATTATATCTACATCAATATAACCAATTATATTGTTCTTTTCATTAAAAATATTACTGGTAGCACTCTCGATCTCTATTAGTTTTCTTTTAACAGAAAATGTCTTAGTATCATTACCTCTTTTTATTTTTATTTTAACAATACTATCTTTCTTACCATCAACTAATTTATTCAATTCACTTCCATAAATATTCTTAGTATCTTTACCATCAATACTTAAAATAATATCATTTACTCTTAATCCTGCTTTATAAGCTGGACCATTATTATTAACCTTAACTATCCTATTATATTCACCATCATATGATACAGATGCCCCAATACCAACAAAACTTCCATTAACACTTCTATTAAAATCTTCTGTCGCTTCATCACCCATAAAATTAGAATAATTATCATTTAATACCTCTGTCATTCCACTAACAGCACCATTAACTAATAAATCATCATCAACATCTATATAATAATTATCTTTAATAGAATTATAAGTATTAATAATTTCATCAAGTTTATCATCACGATAAATAGTATTAGACTTCTTATTATAAGTCAAAAAGCACCCAACTATAATACCAAATATAATAGCAATCAAAATAATTATAATAACTTCAAATATAGAAAATTTAGAATCATCTTTTAAACCATCTAAAAATTTATAAATAAACTTTCTCATATAAACCATATCCTAAAAATATAATATCATAATTTAATATAAAAAAGATATAACTAACTTAAATAATTAGAAATATCTTCAAATCCCTCAATATAATCTTCTACTTTATTATTATTAAATTTAACAAGTGTTGGTCCATTAATCTTCATTTCACTAGCATTATTAGGATTATGATTAGATTCGTCACTAACATATTTACTATTAAATGGACTATTCATATTAACAGAATAAATTGTTAAATGACTTTCTTTATTTTTATATGTACTTATTAAACTACTAATTTCACTACTTATATCTTCATTACTCTCATCATAATAAATAACTAAATATTCTCCATCACCCATTGAAAAACTTCTTCCTAGTAATATTTCATCATATGAAATATTACTAGATGTACTCTTACTGCTAGAATTATTACTAGAACTTTTACTCTTAGTATTATCTTTAGTTATAAATAAAGTTAAAAAATAAAAAGCACAAAAGATAATAATTATAATACAAACAAGAATAATCTTTCCTTTAACTTCTGGATCCATTGGAACTCTAGAAGCCATTTTTCTTCTTTCTTTTTTTAATTCCTTATTTAACTTCCTTGTCTCCTTCTTAGAAACAACTTTGCCTTCTTTTAAATCAACTTTACTTTTATTAGTATTAGCCTCATCATTAACTTTTTTCTTTTCAGTATTTTTATTTTTTGCTACCTTTAAATTATTTCCTTCATTCTTACTAGCTTTATTTTCTTTATTAATATTTTTCTTAGAGCTATTAACTTCTTCCTTAATATTTTTAGACTTATTATTTTTTTCTGTATTTTTTTTGTTTGCCATATTAAATCACCAAAATCATTATAACACAAAGGATTAATTAATGTCTATTACTTAAGTGAAGATACATTTCCAATAGATCTAGCAACTTCTATCATTTCATCTTTATTCATCACATCACTTACTAAATAGTATTCTTTATTATTACTTTCCCAAGATAATGAATTATCTGTCATAACTCCTAAAGTATCAATTAATTGAAAAGGTTCACCAGAAGAAGGAATAATAGTAAATTCATTAAAAACATCTGATGTCTCTTCAACTAGTAAGAAAGATTTTTCCCCATCATAAGTCATTATTACCCTTTCACCAGAATCTTTAGTCACTTTTTCTTCATTTACTAGCTTCGTTCCACTTGGTAAGAACAATGGATATACTATATCATCTAAACTGCTAACTCCATTTGTTTTATCTTTCTTAATTGAATCATTTGTACTATTATTCTTTTTATTATTTGTAATATTAGGATTTTTACCACTATTATTATCAGTATTAAATTTATCTTTTTTATCAGTCTCTTCCTTTGTTGGCCTATTAATAATAGTATTATCTTCAACAATACTATCAATACTAAAATAATTCTTACTAAATTTAGGATTATATTTAATATTATTAAACTTCATACTTATAATAGCTATCTCATCACTGTCATAAACTGTTGCTTTCTTAATATCTAAATTTTTATCAAATTCCAATCTTTGTTTAACTAATTCACTATTATTAGAATATTTTACTTTAGTATTAATTATATATTTATTATTTTCATGCTTAATTTCAGCATTTTCATCTTTCTTAATATCGTTTCCAATAGCATTTAATAAATACACCTGTGAATTATTATATGGCCAATCACTTTGAAATTTAAAACTTTTATTTAATGAGGGAGTAATAACATATACTCCATCATCATTTTTTAATATTACTTGAACATGATTATTAGCTTTATTAGTAAGAGTAACTTTATAATAATTATCTTTTTTATATCCAACTTCCACATCATAATTATAAATATCATCATTATTAGTTATAGAAAGAAAACCCTTTAATTTATAACTATTATTATTAAACTTATTAATAATATTTTTTCTTATATTTTTATTACTAGAACATCCAGTTATAAACAAACATCCAATTATTATTAATATAAATATTTTTTTCAAAATAACTCCTCCATTCTAGTATTATTTATGAAAAAGAATAAAATATATTACAAAAAAAAGAACTAATAATCTTATTAGTCCT
>OMUM01000046.1 GCA_900314225.1 uncultured bacterium
GTTATCATCTAGGAAGATGTGCGTTTCCAATTTAACCATATTTATTGTAACATATGTTTTTATTTAATGTAAGTGTTTTTATTTTATTTTTTATTATTTCTTCTAATTCATCTTCTTTTATTATCTGAGTTTTCCAGATTTTTATTTTTTACCATTATAAATCGTTATACTTTCTCATTCTTCTTGCTCCTTTGTACTTCTTTATCCTAGGAAGAAAAGTGATAATATAGGATAATCAAGTACAAAAGGTATCTAATAAGTTATCTAAAAATTCCTTTTTTTAATAAAAAAAAGAATTGTAAATCAATTCCTTTTATTATCTGAAATTTCCAGTTGCTTTGAATGTGTCAACTAAATTTGTTATAGTTCCATCTACTTTTTTTGCTAAAACAGTATGATATCCTTGTGCTTCTGCAGGTACTAAACTAATAACTTCTGATATTCCATTAAGTTTTCCATAAGAGTTAAATTTTTTTGTGTTATCAGGTTGACTCCAATTAGTGTTTAATTCTTTTAAAATTGGAACATATTCTACGGTACCATCTTCCATTAAATATAAAATTGCAGAATTAGTAGCATCTTGGCCTGAACCATCAATTAGAACTTGTGATATCTTTTTATCAAAAGTCTTTGTATCAATTAGTTCATAAGAAGAAGTATCTGCGGCTGTAACCCATCCTAAACCAAATGTACTAGAAACTGTAGCACCGTTATATGAAATTCTTGCACTTTTTCTTGTATTATCAATTGTAACACTTATTCCTGCTGCACGAGCTCCTAAACCGTATTCATTCGTGTTTAGATCATAACTGATATCAGTACATTTTGTTGTTTTTTCATTTACTTTTTTACTTTCATTTTTTACTGTTGTTGTAGTGTTTTCTTTAGCTGTTAGTTTATCCTTATTAACAAATATAAATGCTCCCATTCCTGCGCATGCTAGTAATAAAATAACTACAAGTACTATTAATCCTGCATTACTCTTTTTCTTTTCTTCCATTTTAATTAGTCCTTTCTATTATATTTTTATTATAGCATTAATTCTTAATCAAAAAAAGACCATAATTGGTCTTTTTCAGGGTATCTAAAAGGTATCTAATTCACGATTTTTCACTTTGTGATCTTCGTAAATCGTTGATATTACTTACTTTCCGTGGCACTGCTTATATTCCTTTCCTGAGCCACATGGTAAAATATTAAAACAACCAGGTAATTTTTTCCTTTTAAATTAATGTTTTTTATTTAAAATTTATAATTTTTTGTTGATAAATTGCAAGTTTTTTTCGTACAACTTATCTAAAAAAAATTTATTTATTTAGGCTTACAGCAAATTTGATTGCCAATAATCCAATCATTTCCTTATCACTTAATTTTTCATTATTACCTAAAGATCTTTGATCCCATTTAGCAGAATCTAAATTATCGGCTGCATAAAAGAATTGGAAAACTTCTTTATTACGAAATTTTGCTAAAGCCGATATTGCTGAACATTCCATGTCAACACATACACAACCTTCTTCTTTTCTGTTCAATACTTTTTTTCTTGTTTCGCGATATGGGGCATCAGTGGTCCATACCTTACCTGTTATGTATGAGTAATTATGTTCTTTTAAAAGTTTGATAAATTCTTCTTGATATTTTGGATTGACAATTATTTCTCTAGATGATTTTAAATAATGATAACTTGTTCCTTCATCTCTAATAGCTGAATTTGGAATTATAATAGCTAGATCATCTATTGCCTTGTCAAGTACACCACATGTACCGAAAACAACAACTCTTTCTAATCCCATAGCAAATAATTCTTCATATTGTACAATGCATGCAGGCGCTCCAACTCTAGACATAAATAAAGCTATATCTTTTCCATCATAATTTATTTTATATATTGGTAATTTTCCATTACCATTTGATGATAGTGCTATTTCCACACCATTAAACTTGGTTACTAATTGGTCAAATAACTTTTTCGAAAAACAAGTCACACCAGTTTTTGGAAAATCTTCAATTACATTTTCAACTTCATATGGATCAAATGTTGAATTTATAGTTTCATCATATTCTTCTAAAATCATTTTTATCACTTCTTTTTTAATTATACCATATACACCAATTTTTAAGGCTGATTTGTTCAAAAAAACTTATCTAAAACTTATCTAAACGCCTTTTTTGAGGTGAAATTACCTAAAAATTGTAATTAAGAAAAAGCCCGCAATCCCTTTATTTATACGGGTTTGCAGGTTTATTTGCCATGGCACATTTTATACTTCTTACCACTTCCACATGAACTGAACATTCCTATATTTATGTTATTTATTGTATTTATAGTACTAT
>OMUM01000134.1 GCA_900314225.1 uncultured bacterium
ATTGTCTCAAAAGCTTTATTTTTTTCCACCAAATCAACAGATAAATCTTTTTCAGCAAACTCACGCCATTTTTTTGATAACTTCTTACCTTCTTTGCCACCAAAAAGGCTTACAACACCGCTGCCTAAAACTATTGCTCCATCGCCAAAGTCTTCAAAAAATTCAAGAAATCCTTCACCAAATTTAAAAGCTCCCATACCAATAGTTGCAAACAATCTCTTATTATTCTCATTAGATTTACTATTAAAATAACTACTATAACCAGCAAGAAAATAGCTTTTGTTTTCTTCAGTAGGATCATTTGAATAATTTTCTGCTAAAGTTATCATCTTTTTAGCCGTACTAGAAATATCACTTATATATTCATCATATAAATCGAATTTTGCTTCTATATCTGACATATCTATAGAGTCTTCCAATTCAATCTTATACTCTTCAGCGACACTTTTTACATCCTTAAATACATTAGCAATTTTTTCCTTATATGAATCCATCGCATCATCAATATCTTTAGCATCCTGAATACCTACGTTATATTGATTCGAATTGCATTTTAAACTAATATCATCACTAACCATGCCATACTCTCCTTATACTATTTGTCATTATAACACTTATTTAATCATATTAATAAATTTTTTCTCAAAAACAACATAAAATAAACCAATTTTACAGGAATAAACAAAATAAATAAGAATACCACAAATACCATAAAAAAATATTATAAATAAATTAATAATTCTATTATTAGAATAAATAGGTATAATAAATGATAAAATAAATAAAACAAAAATCATAATAATAGAACCTATTATAATATCAAACAGACTTTTAACTAACCCTTCATACTTAACATTATACTTTTTACCTAAAACAATAAAATTAATTATAAATGTAGCTAAATAACCAATAATAGTTGCAGTAATTATTCCATAATATGCAGGTAAACTCATTTTATTAAAAGCAACTAATAAATTTATATTAAGTAATAATTTTAATACAACACCAATAAATAAACTAATAAACATAGACTTATAGTCTTTATAACATTGTAAAATAGTTATAGAAATAGTAGCTAAAGAAATAAATAGTCCAACAAATATATAATAGCTCAAAATATTTGCTCCATATAAACTATCACCATAAAATAAATACCAAATAGGTTTTGCCAAGAAACTAATTCCAAACACAAGAGGAATTCCAATAAAGAGAAGCATACTGACTGATTTTATAATACTTTTATTAGCTTCAGAATATTCACCTTTAGTTATCTTTTCAGTCAAATTAGGTATTAAATTTACAATTATTCCACTATTAATAGCAAGTATAATCATATTAAATTTTGCCCCCCAAGTTGATAAAATAGAATAAATTGTCTCCGCGTCTCGTGCCTTATATTTAACACTTACTAAGGCCCTTACAACCTCAAACATATCTATATAATTGTATAAAGACTTAAATAAATCAATCATAATAAAAGGCAAAGCATATTCAATTATTTTTTTTAGAATTATTTTATCATTTATGATAGGTTCATTTTTTTTAATTAATTGCTTATTAAACTTATTTTTATTTTTATTTAACTTATCAAATAAATAAAAGTAAGCACATAAAGCCCCAACACTGACTCCTAATAACGCAATTCCAACCGCTGACGCAATATTTAATTTAAAAACCTTAATAGCAAGAAAACTACCAAAAATAATAACTAAAATTCTAACAAACTGTTCAATTACTTGTGAAAGTGAAGGCTGTATCATAAATCTATGGCCTTCAAAATAGCCTCTATAAACACTAAGTACTGGTACTATTATAATTGCAATACCTATAATTCTAATAACAAAGCTAACATCTTTAATACTACTAGCACCACTAATATTACCAACTATTCCACGAGCAAGCAAGGGAGCAAATAAAAAAATAATAATAAAACAAACAATACTAAAAAGAAAAACTATTTTTTTAACCAATTGAAATGTTCTTTTCTTTGCCTTGACATATCCCAAAGTCTGATATTCAGAAACCAATCTTGATGTTGCTAATGGAATACCAGCAGAAGATAAAGACATGAAAAATAAATATACTGTATAAGCATAACCATATAAAGCCCCACCAGTATTACCAACAACTGCATAAAAAGGGATAACATAAATAGCACCTAATATCTTAGTTATTAAAATACATAAAGTAGTAATAAAAGTTCCAGTAATAAAACTATTCTTTCTCATATACCCTCCATTATAATAATTTTATCATATAAAAGGATTTAATAAAAACATTTAATCATTATAAAAGCCAAATAAATATTTTATTGCTTAAAAAAAAAAAATATTATACAATTAATATAAAGAAAGAGGAGATCATATGAAGTGGTTAATATATGAAATAAATAACAAAGATAAAACACAAGATAAATATGATTACATCATTAATATTAACAGAGACAATTGCAATGAACCGCAATTAACAGGGCTATATACAATTTCTTCAAAATATGAAGAATTTAAAAGAATAAATAATTTAACTGCATTTTTTGAAGACAATAATAATATTGAATATAAACCCATTAAAAATGAAGAAACAATTAATATAATTAAAAAAAGAATTCAAAAATTATTTATGGACGAATCAGAAAATATTAAAAGTGATAAAGTCTATTTTGATAAAACAAGTAGAAATAAAATATCACAAATTAAACATTAAAAAAAGATTATCTTAACAATAGATAATCTTTTTTATCTATGAAAATTATAAGTAGATTCATCTTCAAAATCATCAGTATCATCATTATTTTCTATATTTTCAACTTCTAAATTATCATTTAATTTATTATCATATACCTTACAAACACGCCAATCATTATAAAAATCAATTAACTCATTATTTCTATATTCTCTAAAAGTATTTTTTTGTAAATCATAGACGAAATATCTATCAACTTCATCCTTTGTTTGTTGTAAAATCGTAAAAGTAAGACAATATCTTCCATCATGTTTATTTCGAGCTGCTCTAAAATATATTCTATTATAAATAATTGGAATATTTTCATCAAAATACTTGTAAGCCTTTTCAATATACTCATCATTAGCAACATAAGGAGGTAATGAATTTTCTTTTTTTACATCATTAAAAGCAATTTTTCCTAGCATATAATTCTTTATTAAACCCTCTTGTTCACTATATCCTAACTTATTAAAATCACTATTATACCCACTATTAGCATCAAATATTTCTCTAAACAAAACTTCCAATTTTTTAGATATATAATCACTAGTAGCATAATTATTTTCAGAATTAGGAGGTAAATACTTAGGATTAATAAAATAATAACCCAATCTATATAATTTTCTAATAAATTTTGTATTAAATACCTTCGAAACATCAGGAGTAAATTGATCATTCATAATAACTTTTTCTATTCTATTAAGTTCTTCAATAGTAGATTTTATTAAACTATCCCTTTGATATTCTTCTTTAGTTAAAAAATCATTTCTTTTCTTATATTCAAAATCAAATAACCAATCATCATAATTAGAATATGTATCATCAAAACTAGTAAAAATTTTCCTCTTTATCTTCTCTAAATCATAAATATGTTCCTTATTCAAAATAAAGCCATCATCTAAATTTAAGCTTTTAAAAAAAGAGGTTTCTTCAACTAATCTACTTAAATACCACCTATTACCCCTCATTTCATTTCTAAGCATCTCAAGAAAATCATCATAATAAACATCCTTTTCTTGCTCCTCATTATTATGTTCAACAAACATAAACTTAGTAGTATAACCAATTTTTTTATCAATATTAAACAAATCATCATCACTTAAAACTTTATGAGGAATTTCTTCACCCTCATATACTTGTCTTAATACTCCATCCGAATCCTCTCGTATATAAGAAATATTATTTCCAAAATGTTTAGTTTGCATGTGATTCTGTATATTACCAAGATCAGCATTTAAAGTTAAAAAATAATTATCTTTACCATCACTCACAGCAACAAAATAATGATGTATATCAAAATCTAAATTCAAACTATTTTCTTGAGTAGCAGTAGTTTTAACAATTTTTGATTCTATTCCTAATTCATCAAAAATTCTTTTTAAAATAATTGCGGTACCACGACAAATAACTTTATTCCAACCATCAATATTAGTAGTTTTATCATCATTATATAATATTTTCAGCATTTCGTTTGAATAGTTATCTTCACCTAATTTCTTCTTTAAACTAAAAAAGAAATCCGTATTTTTTTGTAAATACTTACCTGTTTCCAAATAAACATATCTAATTTGATATAATTTTGGTAAACTTCTATCTGTCGTTTCCACAACATGCTCTATTAATTTATCAATAGAATCAATTTTCATAAACATCACCACCATTATAATAA
>OMUM01000013.1 GCA_900314225.1 uncultured bacterium
TTAACATCAATCATTGGATATCCTGCAAGAATACCAGTTTGCATAGCTTCTTGTAATCCCTTATCAACAACTGGAATATATTCACGAGGAACAACACCACCAACGATTTGGTCAACGAACTCATATCCTTTATCAGGATTTGGTTCAAATTTAACCCAAACATGACCATATTGTCCACGTCCACCTGATTGTTTAATATATTTTCCTTCACAGTCTCCAGCCTTTTTAATTGTTTCACGATAAGCTACTTGTGGAGCACCAACATTTAGTTCAACTCCAAATTCACGTCTCATACGATCTACTAAAACATCAAGATGCAATTCACCCATACCAGCAATAACTGTTTGTCCAGTTTCATGATCAGTATGAACTTTAAATGTAGGATCTTCTTCAGCAAGTTTTTGTAAAGCAAGTGCCATTTTTGCTTGATCAGCTTTTGATTTAGGTTCAACAGCTAACTGAATAACAGGTTCTGGAACATCTAAGCTTTCAAGAATAATAGGTTTCTTTTCATCACATAGAGTATCTCCTGTTGTTGTATTTTTAAGTCCAACAGCTGCAGCAATATCTCCAGTATATACTTCACTGATTTCCTTACGATCATTAGCATGCATTTGAAGAATACGACCAATTCTTTCTTTTGTATTTTTTGTTGAATTTAAAACATAAGACCCACTTGATAAGTGACCAGAATAAACTCTAAAGAAAGTTAATCTTCCAACAAAAGGATCAGTCATAACTTTAAAAGCAAGTGCTGAGAATGGTTGACTATCACTTGGATGTCTAACATCTTCTTTTCCATCCATATCTTGGCATACAATTGATGCAATATCAGATGGAGCAGGCATATAATCAGTAATAGCATCAAGCAATAAACGTACTCCCTTATTTCCTAAAGCATCTGTACAAAGCATAGGGAAAAACTCTGATGTTAATGTAGCTTTACGGATGACTTTCTTAAGTTCATCATTAGTAATTTCAGCTCCGTCCAAATATTTTTCCATAAATTCATCATCATATTCAGCAACAGCTTCAATTAATTTATTTCTATATTCATCAGCCTTTTCTTTCATGTCATCAGGAATTTCAACTTCTTCCATTAATTCATCTTCTTTTCCATCAAACATATAGGCTTTCATATTAACTAAGTTAATAATACCTGTAAAATGATCTTCAGCTCCTATTGGTAATTCAATAGCAGCAACATTAGCACCAAGTCTATCAATACAAGTTTGTAATGACATATAAAAATCGGCACCAATTTTTTCCATTTTATTTGCACAAATCATTCTAGGTACATTATACTCATTTGCTTGTCTCCAAACTGTTTCAGTTTGAGGCTCAACACCAGCATTAGCATCAAGTAATGCAACTGCACCATCAAGAACTCTTAAAGATCTTTGTACTTCAATAGTAAAATCTACGTGTCCTGGAGTATCAATAATATTTAAACGATATCCATTCCAATGACAAGTCGTAGCAGCAGAAGTAATTGTAATACCTCTTTCCTTTTCTTGATCCATCCAGTCCATTTGAGATTCTCCATCATGAGTTTCACCAATCTTATGGATTCTACCTGTCAAGAAAAGAATTCTTTCCGTTGTTGTTGTTTTACCAGCATCAATATGAGCCATAATTCCAATATTTCTAGTCTTTTCTATAGACGTATCTCTTGCCATATTTTCTCCTTTCTACCATCTATAATGAGCAAAAGCCTTATTAGCTTCAGCCATTCTATGAGTATCTTCACGTTTCTTAACGGCACTACCAGTACCATTAGATGCATCGATAATTTCATTAGCTAAATTATCAGCCATTCCTTTTCCACCACGTTCACGAGAATACTTTGTCAACCATCTAAGTGCTAAAGCTTGACTTCTCGCAGGTGTAACCTCAACTGGAACTTGATAGTTAGAACCACCAACACGACGACTCTTAACTTCAAGTTGAGGCTTAATATTTTCCATAGCATCATTAAATACTTCTAAAGCATCTTTTCCTGTTTTTTTGTTAACTGTATTAAATGCTTCATAAACTATACTTTGAGCTGTTCCTTTTTTACCATCTAACATAATAGTATTAATTAGTTTAGCAACTACTTGTGACTTATATATTGGATCTGGTAAAATACTTCTTTTTGCAGCACGTCTCTTACGCATTTTTTATCCTCCCTTCAATTAATAATTACAATTTTTACTTACCTTTTTTTGCACCATATTTACTACGGCCTTGTTTACGATCCTTGACTCCGGCAGTATCTAATGTACCACGTATAATATGATAACGAACTCCAATAAGATCCTTAACACGACCACCACGAATTAGTACAACACTATGCTCTTGTAGATTGTGTCCAATTCCAGGAATATAAGTATCAACTTCTTTTCCATTAGAAAGACGAACACGAGCATATTTACGTAATGCAGAGTTTGGTTTCTTAGGTGTTTTAGTTCCAACACGAGTACAAACTCCACGCTTTTGAGGAGAGTTAGTATCAGTTGCTTTATGCTTAATTGTGTTTAAGCCAACACCAAGTACAGGTGCTTTACTTTTTCTAACTTTATTCTTACGCTTGTTATGAACCAATTGGTTAACTGTAGGCATTAAATCAATCTCCTTTCTTTACACATATCCAGGTGTATCATTTTACCTTTTAAATAAAACTTTGCCAAAGCAAAGCAATTAATCAGCATTGTTAATATATCATGATATATATCAAAAAGTCAACAATTTATTTAGATATTTTATAAAAGTTTAAATACGTCCTACTCCATAATGAATAGATAGTGCAACAACAGCAATTAAAGCAATTACAAGACCAACCATAAATCCAATCATTGTAGATATCTCAAAACCTCTATTATTTAATTTCTTCATATAATCACCTACAATAATATGATACAAGATTCAAAAAAAAAAGTAAAGAAAAAGGAGTAGATTCTCTACTCCATAAATTGATCTTCTAATTGTTCTAGAGGCTCTTCATCCATAAATTTACTTTTTAATTCGTAATCAACATCTCTATAGTTTTTTAAACCAGTACCAGCAGGAATTAGTTTACCAATAATAACATTTTCTTTAAGTCCATGTAAATGATCAACTTTTCCTCTAATAGCAGCATCTGTTAAAATACGAGTTGTCTCTTGGAATGAAGCAGCAGATAAGAATGAATCTGTTTCAAGTGCAGCTTTAGTAATACCAAGTAAAATTGGTTTTCCAAGAGCTGGCTTTTTACCATTAATAATAGCATCTTTATTTCCTTCAGTAAACTCATGAAAATTAACTAAACTTCCAGGTAAGAACTTAGTATCTCCACCATCAACAATTCTAATCTTACTAATCATTCTACGAGCAATTATTTCAATATGTTTATCTGAAATATCAACACCTTGAGAACGATAAGTATATTGTACTTCTTTTAATATATATTCTTGAGTTGTTATAGGGTCAGTCACAGCAAGTAATTCCTTAGGGCTAACTGCACCTTCAGTTAATTTATCACCGCAGTGAACTTCATCACCTTTTTCAACACATAACTTAGCACCATAATTAGTAACATGTTCTTTTGTTTCTAATTTATTAGTAATACTAATTTTATATTTACCATGGTCTTCTTTAATCTTAGAAATAGTACCATCAATTTCTGCAATAGTTGCTTTTCCTTTTGGATTACGTGCTTCAAATAACTCTTGAACACGAGGAAGACCTTGAGTAATATCTTCAACACCAGCAACACCACCAGTATGGAATGTACGCATAGTAAGTTGTGTACCAGGTTCACCAATTGATTGGGCAGCCATAACACCAACAGCTTCACCAATTTCAACTAAGTTACCTGTTGCTAAATTACGTCCATAACATTTTTGACATACACCATTTTCTGTTGCACAAGTAAGAATGCTTCTAATTTCAACTTCTTTAATACCAGCATCAACTATCTTATCAGCAAGTGACTCTGTAATCATTTGTAACTTATCAACTATTACTTCTTTAGTCACTGGATTAATAATTTTTTTATTAGCAAATCTACCAATAATACGATCTTTTAAACTTTCAATTACAGCACCAGTCTTTTCATTAATAAAGTCTCTAACAACCATTCCTTGATCAGTACCACAATCTTTTTCTCTAACAATTATATCTTGTGATACATCAACTAAACGACGAGTTAAATATCCAGAATCAGCCGTTTTTAAAGCTGTATCAGCTAAACCTTTACGAGTACCATGAGTAGATAAGAAGAATTCAGCTACAGATAATCCTTCAATAAAGTTTGATAAAACTGGAATTTCAACAGAAGATCCATCTGGTTTTGCCATCAAACCACGCATACCAGCAACTTGAGTAAAGTTAGAAATATTACCACGTGCCTTAGAATGCATCATCATAAATATTGGATTATCAACATCAGTATTAGAAATTTCTTCTAGTTCAGCTTGAACCTTATCCTTAGCACCATTCCATGTCTCAACAACTTTATTATATCTTTCTTCTTCTGTTATTAAACCACGTTTATATTGTTTATTAATTTTATCAACAAACTTTTGAGCTTCAGCAATAATCTCGCCCTTTTTAGAACTAGTCTCAACATCAGACATACTAACAGTAACACCAGCAATTGTTGAATAATAAAAACCTAAGTCTTTTAATTTATCAAGCATTGTAGAAGTCTCAGTAGTTTTATATCTTTTAAATACTTGAGCAATTACTTTCTCCAAAGTATTCTTAATAAAAGGTTTTACCAAATCCATCTTCTTAATTTCTTCTGGAATATTAGAACCCTTCTCTAAGAAATACTTATTAGGTGTAATATTATTAATATTTTCATCTGTTGGTTCATTAATATATGCAAATGTATCAGGTAAAATCTCATTAAATTTAATCTTACCAACAGTAGTTACAAGATATTTTCCTTTTTGATTCTCAGTAAATAATTTATGTCTAAATGAATCTACTGGCACAGCAATACGAGTATGAAGGGTAATCTCACGTCTCTCATATGCCATCAAAGCCTCATTTGTATTCTTAAATACTCTTCCTTCTCCATCTTCTCCAGCTTTTTCCATAGTAATATAATAATTACCTAAAACCATATCCTGTGATGGAGTAACAATTGGATCACCACTAGATGGTTTTAAAATATTATTTGAACCAAGCATCAATAATCTTGCTTCAGCTTGTGCCTCTTCTGATAAAGGTAAGTGAACAGCCATCTGATCACCATCAAAGTCAGCATTAAAAGCAGGACATACTAATGGATGCAAACGAATTGCCTTACCACCAACTAAAACTGGTTCAAAAGCTTGAATACCAAGTCTATGAAGAGTTGGCGCACGATTTAGAAGTATAGGATGCTCTTTGATTGCTTCTTCAACTATATCCCAAACTACAGGATCTTGATTATCAATCAATCTCTTTGCAGCTTTAATATTATGTGCAATATCTTTACTTACCAAACCATTAATAACATATGGTTTAAATAATTCAAGAGCCATTTCCTTTGGAATACCACATTGATACATTTTTAATGAAGGACCAACTACAATAACTGAACGTCCAGAATAATCAACACGTTTTCCTAATAAGTTTTGACGGAAACGACCTTGTTTACCTTTTAACATACTAGAAATTGATTTTAAAGGACGATTTCCTGCTCCTGTAACACTTCTACCTCGACGACCATTATCAAATAAAGCATCAACAGCCTCTTGAAGCATACGTTTTTCATTTTGAATAATAATTCCAGGAGCACCTAAATCAATAAGTTTTTTCAAACGATTATTACGATTAATTACACGTCTATATAAATCATTTAAATCAGATGTTGCAAATCTTCCACCATCTAGTTGAATCATTGGACGAAGTTCTGGTGGAATAACAGGAATACAATCTAATATCATCCATTCAGGCTTATTACCTGACTCATAAAATGCATTCAATACATCTAATCTTTTTAATAATCTAGTTCTTTTTTGTCCTTGAGCACTATCAAGTTCTTTTTCAATCTCATCTATTTCCTTCTTTAGATCTACATTCTTTAATAATTCCTTAATAGCTTCAGCACCCATACCAACTTTGAATCCAGTACCATATTTTTCATAATATGCACGATATTCTTTTTCTGATAATGTTTGCTTATTTTCAAGTGGAGTATTACCTTTATCAATTACAACATAACTAACAAAGTATAAAACTTCTTCCAAATCTCTAGGACTCATATCAAGAACAAGTCCCATTCTTGAAGGAACACCCTTAAAGAACCAAATATGAGATACAGGAGTTGCAAGTTCAATATGTCCCATACGTTCACGACGAACTTTTGCACGAGTAACTTCAACTCCACATCTATCACATACTATATTTTTATATCTAACTCGCTTATATTTTCCACATGCACATTCATAATCTTTTGTAGGTCCAAATATTTTTTCACAGAAAAGTCCATCTCTTTCCGGTCTTAGAGTACGATAATTAATTGTTTCTGGTTTTTTTACTTCACCATATGACCATTCACGAATCTTTTCTGGAGAAGCTATTCCGATTTTTAATGCTGAAAACTTATTAACATCTATCATTAAATATCAGCTCCTTCCTCATCTATATCATCAAAATTATCTGGTTCCTCAATATCATCAAGATCTTCAAATTCATCATCTTGCTCATTTTCATCATAATCATTATTAGTTGGTTCATCAACCACTTCTTTAGCAGGAGATTCCTCAACTTCTTCTATACTCATATTAAAATCTTCTTTGTCTTCTGCATCTTCCATTTCTTTTAATTCTAAAGTTTTTCCTTCATCATTAATAATTGAAACATCTAATCCTAAAGCTTGGAATTCTTTCATTAAAACACGGAATGACTCTGGAACGCCTGGTTCATCGACTTCATGTCCCTTAATAATTGATTCATATGCTTTAACACGTCCAACAACATCGTCTGATTTAATAGTCATCATTTCTTGCAATGTATGAGCAGCACCATATGCATATAATGCCCAAACTTCCATTTCACCAAATCTCTGACCACCAAATTGAGCTTTACCACCAAGTGGCTGTTGTGTAACCAATGAATAAGGGCCTGTAGCACGAGCATGAAGTTTATCATCAACCATGTGATGCAATTTAATCATATACATAACACCAACTGCTATTCTATGATCAAATGGTTCTCCAGTACGTCCATCATATAAAACAGTTTTTCCATCTTCATCCATTCCTGCTTCTTTCATCATATCTTGAATATCTTGAATACTAGCTCCATCGAATACTGGAGTTGCAATATGTACTCCAAGTTTTTTTGCAGCCATACCCATATGTAATTCAAGAATCTGACCAAAATTCATACGAGAAGGAACACCTTGTGGATTTAACATAATATCAACAGGAGTACCATCTGGTAAATATGGCATATCTTCTTGTGGAAGTATTAAAGAAATTACACCTTTATTTCCATGACGTCCACTCATTTTATCTCCAACTTGAATCTTACGTTTTTGAATAATATATACACGAATTACTTTACTAACACCAGCTGGTAACTCATCATTATCTTTTCTTGTATAAATCTTAATATCATGAACAATACCATCTCCACCATGTGGAACACGTAAAGAAGTATCTCTAACTTCACGAGTCTTTTCACCAAATATTGCATGTAATAACTTTTCTTCTGAAGAAAGTTCAGCCATTCCTTTAGGAGTAACTTTACCAACTAAAATATCTCCTTCTCTAACTTCAGTACCAATAGCAACAATACCATTAGCATCAAGATTACGTCTAGCGTCTTCACTAACATTAGGAATATCACGAGTAATTTCCTCAGGACCCAATTTAGTTTCACGACATTGCATCTCATAATCCTCTAGATGTAGAGAAGTAAATTTATCATCTTTTACAAGATTTTCATTTAAGATAACAGCATCTTCATAGTTATATCCATTAAATGTCATAAAAGCAATTGTCATGTTTTTACCTAAAGCAAGTTCACCTTTATCAGTAGAATTTCCATCAGCAAGAACAGTCTTATCAGCAATTACTTTATCTCCTACATGAACAATAGGTCTTTGATGAGAGCAAATACTAGAGTTAGCTAATTCGAAATTAGCAAGTTCATAAGTATCTTTTCCGTCTTTTGTTTTAACAACGACTTTCTTAGCGTCAACATATTCAACAATACCATCTTTTTTAGCAATAATTTCAACACCAGAATCTTTTGCTGCAATATATTCAACTCCAGTTCCAACAAGTGGAGCCTCAGTCTTAATTAAAGGCATTGCCTGACGTTGCATGTTTGCTCCCATTGAAGCACGAGTAGCATCATCATGTTCAAGGAATGGAATACAACTTGTAGTAATAGAAACAACTTGTTGTGGACTTACATCAATATAATCAACATTTTCTGGTTTAGCCAAAATGTTTTCTCCACGAAAACGAGCATTAACTTGTTCATCAATTATATTATTATTTTCATCAGTACCAACAGTTGATTCAGAAATAATATAATCCATTTCTTCATCAGCAGTTAAATATTCTACTTCATCAGTAATCTGTGAATTAATAACCTTTCTATATGGAGTCATTATAAATCCATATTCATCAATTTTAGCATAACTTGCTAAAGAAGTAATTAATCCTATGTTAGGTCCTTCAGGAGATTCAATTGGACAAATTCTACCATAATGTGAAGGGTTAACATCACGAACTTCAACACCAGCTCTATCACGAGAAAGTCCACCTGGTCCTAAAGCAGATAATCTTCTTTTATTAGTTAATTCAGCTATTGGATTAGTTTGGTCCATGAATTGAGATAATTGAGAACTACCAAAGAATTCTTTCATAGCAGCCGTAACAGGTCTAATATTAATTAATGTCTTTGGAGTAACCTCTTCCATAACTTGAGTAGTCATTCTCTCACGAATAACTCTCTCCATTCTAGAAACACCAATTCTAAATTGATTTTGTAGTAATTCTCCAACTTGACGGACACGTCTATTTCCTAAATGATCAATTTCATCAAAATTACCAACACCATGTAGTAAATTCAAATAATAAGAAACAGCAGCATAAACATCAGATATAGTTAATCTTTTAACATCAAGGCTTTGATCATTACCAATTACAATCAAGTTTTTCTTTTTATCACTTGGATCTTGTATTTTTACAACTTGAATTTTATTAAAAGAATCAAGTTCTTCATTTACAATAGCTTCTTCTACTCCATAGCCAGACTTAAATACTTCATTCAATTCTTTAATATTAGCTTTAGTAATTTTTGTACCTTTTTCAAAAACAACTTTACCATCAACTACAATATCCTCAGCTAAAACTTGATCAAGTAATCTATCTGTTACATTTAATTTCTTATTAAACTTATAACGACCAACTTTAGATAAATCATATCTAAATTCATCAAAGAATCTTGTTATAATTTGATTTTTTGAAGAATCAAGTGTAGCAGGTTCACCTGGTCTTAACTTTTCATATATTTCAATTAAAGCTTCATCAGTATTCTTAGTAGAATCTTTAGCAATTGTATTTTTTAAATAATCATCTTCTCCAAATAATTTAAAAATATCATCATCACTTGATAAACCAAATGCTCTAAGTAATGTTGTAATAGGAACTTTTCTCGTTCTATCAATTCTAACATAAAGGACATCTCTTGCATCTGTTTCAAACTCCAACCAAGTTCCACGATTTGGTATAATTTGATTAGTAATTAATTCCCTACCATTTTTATCAATCTCACGATTAAAATAAACACTTGGAGATCTAACTAATTGTGAAACAATAACACGTTCAGCTCCATTAATAACAAAAGTTCCTGAATCTGTCATTAAAGGCATATCACCCAAGAAAATTTCTTGTTCCTTGACTTCACCAGTTTCACGATTAAATAAACGAACTTCTACTCTTAAAGGTGCAGCATAAGTAGATTCACGATTCTTACTCTCCCTAATTGAATATTTAGGTTCATCAAAATGATAATCACCAAATTCAAGAGATAATGTTCCCGAAAAATTCTCTACTGGGAATAAGTCATTAAATACTTCTTTTATACCATCATTAATAAACCAATTATATGATTTTTTCTGAATTTCAAGCAAATCTTTTAATTCATATGTTTTTCTAATTCTTGAGAAATTTCTTCTTTCTCTATAGTCACCACTTTTAACTATTTTATATGACACAATTTTTCACCCCACAAATAATTTTTTTCATTGAATTAACATTGCAAAATATATTAATAGCAAACTTAACTAATCCAGTCAATTATAAACTACATTTAATAACGAAAAAACCCTTTTTCTTTGCAATAACTTCAACTATATAATTTTTTTTCAAATCTGACATTAATGATTTAGCACCTTGCTCTTTACGAACTACTAAAAAAAGCTTTCCATTATCATTTAAGTAGTTCTTAGCATTCATCACAATATCATAAACAATCTTCTTACCAGCCCTTATTGGAGGATTAGTAATAATAGTAGAATATTTGGAATCAACATTTTCATAACAATTGCTTTCAAATACATTAATTGAAGAACAACTATTTTCCTTTGTATTTCTTTTAGCAAGATGCAAAGCTCGTAAATTAACATCACACATATCAACTTCACAAGAAGCAATCTTATTAAGTACAATTCCTAATACTCCATAACCACAACCCATATCTAGAACTTTGCCTCCAACTTCTCCAAGCGGGATTGATTCAAGAAGAAGTCTACTGCCAAAGTCCAAACCGTCTTTTGAAAAAACACCATTATCTGTATAAAAAATAAATTTTTTATTCAAAATAAAAGATTCAGTCCTTTTTATTTTACTAGGTAAATTAATATCATTATCAAAATACTGTCCCATAACATCACCAAAATAAAAAAGAAGAAGAAAACAATGTAAAAAATACCCAGTTTTCTTCCTTTCGAAACATATAATACATCAGTGTAAAAAAGAAGTCAACACTTTTTTTATTTTTTAACAAAAAAAATGTAATATGCAACGATCATACCACATTTCAAAAATATTAAAGAATAACTTCATTCATAAAATACTTTTATTTTAATTATTTCTCTGATAAAGAAATAATCTCAATTGGTTTTTAGGAAGCCTCACTCAATCGTAGTAAGTTTAGCCGTCTATTTTATCATAAGTTTTCCTTCTTAAATGTAACCTTCCTAATAGCATGATAAGATTTTTAATTAAATCATTAAATATTATTTTATCTAAATAAAATAATAAATTAATAAATATCTTTATCTATTAGTATAATTATTATACATAACATATAATAAAAAGTCAAGAAAAAAATATATATTAATTTAAATTCGTGAATTTTTATTTGAAAGTCCGTTTTATTAAAATAACGGAATTAAGTCTGAT
>OMUM01000196.1 GCA_900314225.1 uncultured bacterium
TACTTACTATTAGTGATAATGGTTGTGGAATGACTAAAGAAGAACTTGATAATAACTTAGGAGTAATTGCTAAGAGTGGTTCTTTATCATTTAAAGAAAACATGACTAAAGAAGAGAAAACTGATATTATTGGTCAATTTGGAGTAGGCTTTTATTCTGCTTTTATGGTTAGTGATAAAATTACTGTTAATAGTTTAAGTGTTGATGAAAGCCAGGCTTATTCTTGGGAAAGTAAGGGAATAGATGGTTATACAATAGAAGAATGTGATAAAAAAACGCGTGGTACTGACATCATTCTTCATATTAAAGAAGATGATAGTGAAAATAACTATTCTAAATATTTAGATGAATATGAGCTTAAAAATCTAGTTAGAAAATATTCTGATTATATTAGTTTTCCTATTAAGATGGAATGTACTCATCATGAATTAAAAGATGAAAAAGAACATAAATATGAAGATCATAAAGAAATAGAAACATTAAATAGTATGGTTCCAATTTGGAAAAAAAGTAAAGGTGAAGTAACTGATGCTGATTATGAGAATTTCTATATGGATAAATTCAGTGATTATGACAAACCACTAAAAGTTATATCTATGTCAGTAGAGGGACTTGCTTCCTTTAAAGCTCTATTATTTATCCCTTCTCATGCTCCATATGACTATTATACTCAAGATTATGAAAAAGGACTTTCACTATATTCTAATGGTGTTCTAATTATGGATAAATGTGCCGACTTATTACCAGACTACTTTAGCTTTGTTAAGGGAGTAGTTGACTCAGAAGATTTATCTTTAAATATTTCTCGTGAGATGCTACAAGAATCTCAAAACTTAAAAGTAATTGCTAAAAATATTGAAAGTAAAATAAGACGTGAATTAGAAGATATGCTTAAAAATGACCGTGAAACATATATTTCCTTCTTCAAAACTTTTGGTGTTCAATTAAAATATGGTGTTTATAATAATTATGGAGCAGATAAAGATAAATTAAAAGACCTAGTAATGTTCTATTCTGCTCATCATGAAAAATTAATCACTTTAAAAGAATATGTAGAAGAAATGAAAGAAGGACAAGATAAAATTTATTATGCTTCAGGTTCTTCAATTGAAAAAATCAATTCTCTACCACAAGTAGAACAAGTTAGAGATAAAGATTATGATATCCTATATCTAACTGATTATGTCGATGAATTCTGTGTTACTGCCATTCAAGAGTATGACTCTAAAAAATTTGTTAATGTAAGTGATGCTAATCTTGACTTAGAAACAGATGAGGAGAAAAAAGAAACCGAAAAGGTAAATAAAGATAACTCAGATATGTTAAAAGAAATGAATGATGAGTTAAAAGACGTAAATGAAGTTAAATTTAGTAATAAATTAAAAACTCATCCAGTAGCTTTAACTACTAAAGGTGACGTTTCAATTGAAATGCAAAAAGTATTTGATGCAATGCCAAATGATATGGGAATTAAAGCCCAAACAATTCTTGAGATAAATGAAAAACATCCAATTGCTGAAAAATTAAAAGACTTATATAAAAATGATAAAGATGAATTTAAAGTATATACAAAAATACTTTATAGTGAAGCTAGAATGATAGCAGGTCTTCCAATAGATAATCCAACAGAAATTAGTAAATTAATATGTGACGTAATTTCTAAATAGATGTAAATAACTCTTATTTACATCCTTTTTCTTTCTAAAATATCTTTTATATGCTATAATATGCACTAAACGTGGTGGTTAACATGAATAAAGATATTTTTTTAAAAGACTACTTAGCTAGTAGAATTATTATAGATGGTAAAGATGTAAATGGCTATGGATTAGTATATTATAAGAACAATGAAAAAATAATTGATGATTTATTAAGTATAGATTTTGAAAATAAAAATGTCTTGTCAGTACTTTCTTCATCTGATCAATTACTAATGTTTAGAGCTTTGGAATCTAAAAAAGTAGATACATTTGATTTTAATAGATTAACAATATATTATTATTACTTAAGAAAATGGTCTATTAAATATATGAATAAATTATATCCACTAGTAGATGATAATAATTGGTTAAAAGAATTAATTTCTAAAGTCAAAACAAATGATGATTTAGAAAAGAAAGCTATTAATTTTTTTAAATTACATTTAAAAGAAGATAGTAATTTATTACATTTATTTTATGATATTGATATTCAAAGAGAAGGAGAAACCTTATTCAATAATGCTTCTATGGCTAAAAAGTATGTTAATACAGATTTAGTATTTTATAATTATGATTTATTTAGAGAGATTAATAACACTATAAATAATAAATATGATTACATATATATTTCTAATATACTAGAGTGGGCTAGAGGAGATATAAAAAAGATAGAGAATGCTAAAAAAAATTTAGATAAATTATTAAAAAATAGAGGAACAATAATTTGTACTAAATTAATTAATAGAAATAAATCAAATATTTTAAGTGAAAGACAAATATTTGATTCTAATTATGATTTTAAAGAATTTTTTGATAAAAAAGTTTATACTTATACACAAAAATAGACATGTTTGTATGATAAAAATGTCGAATTTTGTGTTACAATTAAAATTGGTGATTTATTTATGCAAAAAGTTCTAAATATAGGTGTTGATGTTGGATCTACTACTGTTAAGGTAGTAGTTTTAGATAAAAAATTAAATATACTTTATAGTGAATATAGAAGACATT
>OMUM01000025.1 GCA_900314225.1 uncultured bacterium
ACACCTTTAGACCTCATTATCCCATCGATTATGATGTCTTTTTTTGTGCTTGAAACTAAATCTTCAAAAGCCTTCATATCTTTAAGCCTCCTTCATTTGATTAGCTCTTGCTTCTAAATATGGAATATCTATATTTAGATATTTAACAACTTCTTGCATAGGTACTGCATTATTCGGAACATAGTAGTTTTCACTTTCAAGTCTTTTCTTAATAGTGCTTTTAATTACTAAAGCATTATTTCTTCCAACACCTGCAAGCTTCATTAAATCACCTAGATTACACCATTGTTTTGCTATTAATTTTAAAGTTTCACTTGCTGTCATACATTTATCACATCCTTTCTTTATCTTTCTAATTCATCTTTTTTATCCCAATAATCGTATGGAACAGCATTTGCTTCTAATGTATTATCTTCTGGGTTATATCTTAGATACTTGCATATTTTTAATTCTAAGATAATATCTTCGATATCTTCCTTACTATCAGAACAATAATTCTCAACTTCATATCCGGTAGTTATATTATTTGTTAATACCATTGTTAAGAATCCCTTAGCTCTTAATGATAGGTTAGGGTCTTTCATAAATACATCAAATGATCTGTTTACCTTAACTAATCTGTTCATTATTTCACCTCACTTTCTTTAAATAGAGTAGAGTAATCCCATATGTTCGAAATTTTAGTTATTTCGTAACTCCCGTGCCAATAGGGTTATTATTTAGACCTTGCATTTTTTGAGTTACAGCTTATCGGTGATTTCCGCAACTATTAAGTTTTCAAAGAACAATTATTAGTGACCGAACTACCGGTCAAATTAATAATAACACTGTCCGGAAAATTAGTCAATACTTTTTTGTCCGAATTTATAGACATTTAAATTTTTTAGTGGTAAAATGGATTTGTAAGTGAATAATTAGGGAGAAAGTAGGGATTGTATGAATTCAGAAAAACTACAAAATTTGATACTTGCAGCTATCGAAAGAAAAAAAATTTCTCAAAGAGAACTAGCAAAATTAACAGGAATAAGTAGAAGTACTTTAAATGATATTGTTAACGGAAAGATAAAAAAGATAAAGTTAGATGATCTTTATCAAATATCGATTCCTTTGGAATTAAATTTAGAAGATTTATTAGATGCTTGTGGTTTTAATAATGTTCTAAAAACTTTAAGCAGAGATAGATATGAGGGAATGTCTACTAGAGAATTAAAAGAAAAACTAGATGAGTATCAACAATCGGAGTTAAGTCTTTTAGATTGGGATGCGAAAAAGAGAAAGACATGTTCATCTGCAAGAGATAAACTATTTAAGATTACAAATAAGATTGAAATGTCTGAACGTACTAATGAAAAATACACAAAAAAAGAAATTTCTGAAGATATAGAAGAAGTATTCAATGAATTAGAATCAGTCCAACAAAAATATGACTATTCTAAATTACCAGAAAAATTATAGGAGGAAATTATGGAAACTAAAAATGAAAAAGAAAGAACAGAGCTACATAAGATGATATGGGCAATCGCCGAGGATTTAAGAGGAACAGTAGATGGATGGGATTTTAAAGCTTATGTTTTGGGAATGCTATTTTATAGATTTATATCTGAAAATTTGGCAAACTATATTAATAAAGATGAACAAAGAATTCATCCTGATTTTAAGTATGAAAAATTAGATGATAAAGTTGCAGAGAAGGATAAAAAAGGAATATTGGAAGATAAAGGATTTTTTATTTATCCTAGTGAACTATTTTGCAATATTAGAGCTAACGCAAAAAATGATAAAGATTTGAATGTAACAATTCATACTGTTTTTAGTAATATTGAGTCGAGTGCAAAGGGAACTGATTCAGAAGACGACCTAGAAGGTTTATTTAGTGATTTTGATGTTAATAGTAATAAATTAGGAAAAACTGTTGAAGAAAGAAACGAAAAAATATTAAATCTTATTAATAAAATTGGTGATTTACCTTTAGGGGATTACAAAGACAATTCTATTGATTTATTTGGTGATGCATATGAATTTTTAATGACAATGTATGCATCAAGCGCAGGAAAATCAGGAGGAGAATTTTTTACTCCACAAGAAGTAGGGGATCTTCTTGCAAGAATTGTTATTGGAGATAAAAAGGAAATAAATAAAGTTTATGATCCTTGTTGTGGATCAGGTGGATTACTTTTAAAATTCGCCAAAGTATTAGGAAAAGAAAATGTGAAAGATGGTTATTTTGGACAAGAAAACAATTTAACCACTTACAATCTTTCTAGAATAAATATGTTCTTACATGATATTAATTACAATAAATTTAATATTGGATACGGAGATACTATATTAAATCCTGTCCATTGGGATGAAGAACCTTTTGACGCAATCGTTTCAAATCCTCCTTATTCACATAAATGGGTTGGAAAAGATAATCCTTTACTTATAAATGATCCAAGATTTGCTCCGGCTGGTGTTTTAGCACCTAAAAAATTCGAAGATTTACAATTCACAATGCATATGTTATCTTGGCTTTCTCCAAAAGGAACAGCTGCAATTGTAGAATTTCCAGGAGTGTTATATAGGGGGTCAGCAGAGCAAAAAATAAGAAAATATTTAATTGATAATAATTTTATTGAAGCAGTGATACAACTCCCTGGAGAGATGTTTTTTGGAACACCTATTGCAACATGTATTATAGTTTTAAAGAAAAATAAGATTGATAATAATATTCTTTTCCTTGATGTTTCTGACAAAAAAACAATTAATAAGGATAGAATGAAAAATGCAACTAATAAATATAAATTATCTGATGAAAATATTAAAGATATAATTGAGTTCTTAAACCGAAGAACAACTATTGAAAAAAGATCTCTATTAGCTTCATATGATTTAGTAAAGGAAAATAAATACAATATTTCAGTAAGTACTTATGTTAAAAATTTAGAAGAACCTCCTGAAATAAATATAAAAGAACTTAATAATGAAATAAAAGAAATAGTGAGAAGAGAATTAAAAACAAGAGAAGAATTAGATAAGATAGTAAGTGAATTAGAGGCAGATTATGAATAGAATAGATACTTTAATTAAGAAATTTTGCCCGAATGGGGTCGAATACTATCAGTTGTCTGAAATATCAATTTCACTAAATGGAATGAGTAATGTAAAAAATAAATGGGCTGAAAATGGTAATTGCCAATTTATTGATTATATGAATGCATATAGCAATTTAAAAATAGATGTAAATAATTTACCTTATGCAACAGTTAAAAAAATAAGTGGGCAAACAGTATTAAAAAAAGGTGATATTTTATTTACTGGAGCTTCTGAAACAATTCATGAATGTGCCTTATCATCTGTCATTGAAGATGATATTATAGACGGAATACTTCTTGATGATCATTTATTTGGTATAAGACTTAAAGAAGAGTTTTCAAATAGGTATTCTATTAGATACTTAAAGCATTATTTTAGAAGTAAATCATTCAGAAGAAAAGTTGATAAAACAGTAAAGGGAGTAACTAGATTTTATGTAGGAAAACAGGAATTTATGAATATTAAAATTCCATTACCGCCTTTAGAAGTACAAAGTATAATTGCTGATTCCCTAGATAAGTTTGGCGATTTAGAATTGGATTTGAATAAAGAACTAGTATTAAGAAAAAATCAATATGAATATTGGCATCGTAAACTATATGAAAAAAAAGGAGATACCAAGATTACTGATGTTTTTGAAAGATTAAAAGGAACTCCTATAACAGCCGGGAAAATGAAAGAAATTGAATCAATTGATGGAGATATTCGAATCTTTGCTGGAGGGCAAACAGTTGTAAATGCATATGAAGAAGATATTGAAAAAGCAAATATTACTACTTGTCCGTGTGTTATAGTTCAATCAAGAGGATTAATAGATTTTATATATTACGAAAAGCCATGTACATTTAAAAATGAAATGTGGGCATATACATGCAATAACAAAATTACAGTAAAATATTTGTATTATTACTTGAAAAATAATGTTAGTTATTTTAGAACAATTGGTTCACAAATGGGATCAATGCCACAAATATCTTTGCCAGTTACAGAAGACTTTATGATATATTTACCAGATTTATCTGAACAAGAAAAAATAGTTAGTATTTTAGATAAATTTGATGAACTAGTTAATGATAATGATTTTGGATTACCAGCTGAAATAGAAAAAAGAAAAAAACAATATGAGTTTTATAGAGATAGATTAATGATATTTAAGGAGTTGAAAGCATGAGCGAAATCAAATTGATAAGCGAAAATGAGACATCAACTGTTATAACTAATTTTAAGGGAATTGATAAAACAAACAAATCATATCAATCAGAAAGTCTATTAGAAACTGAATTTATTAATACTTTATTAGAAGAGGGATATGAAAGATTGTTTATTAATTCTGAAGAGGAGTTAATAAGTAATTTAAAAATACAATTAGAAAAATTAAATAAACTTCAATTTACTAAAAATGAGTGGAACTATATTTTTGACAATTTTATTGCAAATAAAAATAAGGGAATATATGAAAAAGCAAAATTAATACAAGAAGATTATATAATTCCAATGACTTTAGAAAATGGGACAATGAAAAACATTTACTTGATTGACAAAGAAAATGTTTATAATAATAGTTTACAAGTGTTAAATCAATATATTAATAATGATGGTAATCATGATAATAGATATGATGTTACAGTTTTGGTAAATGGATTACCTTTGGTTCATGTAGAACTTAAAAAAAGAGGAAAATCTCTAAGAGAAGCTTTTAATCAAATTGATAGATATCAAAGGGATTCCTTTTGGGCTGGTTGCGGATTATATGAATTTGTTCAAATATTTGTAATAAGTAATGGAACTAGAACAAAGTATTATTCTAATACTACAAGAGAAATGCATATCAATTCTAAAAATAAAAAGGTTGCAAATACTTTTGAATTTACATCATATTGGGCAGATCAAAATAATAATTCAATTCTTGATTTAATTGATTTTGCAAAAACTTTTTTTGCTAAACATGCGGTGTTAAATATTATTTGTAAGTATTCTGTTTTTTCAACTGATAATATATTATTAGCAATGAGACCTTATCAAATTGTTGCAACTGAAAAAATAATAAATAAGATACAAATAGCATATAACTACAAATACTACGGAAGTATTAAGGCTGGCGGATATATTTGGCATACAACAGGTTCTGGCAAAACACTTACTAGCTTTAAAACTGCTCAACTTGCAACTAAGTTGGATTTTATAGATAAAGTTTTATTTGTTGTTGATAGAAAAGATTTAGACTATCAAACAATGAAAGAATATAATAAATTTAAAGATGGATGTGCAAATAGTAACTCTTCTACAAAAATACTTGAAGGTCAGTTAAGTGATCCTGATGCAAAAATAATAATTACAACAATACAAAAACTATCTTCTTTTATAAAAAAATATCAAGACCACGATGTATTTGATAAACATATAGTATTTATTTTTGATGAATGTCATAGATCACAGTTTGGTGAAATGCATCAAAGAATTATTAAGAAATTTAAAAAATATTATATATTTGGATT
>OMUM01000034.1 GCA_900314225.1 uncultured bacterium
TCCTTTATTTAATTATAGCATAATAATTGGTAATTTTTACTTTTATCATTTTAAATTTTACTTTTTTTCTATTACAAATAACCAGAAGGCTTTAGGTTTTAACCATTTTTTTATTTCAAATACCCTCCTGTAAAACTTGTAGTAATGAAAACTTGTTTGTTCTACTAATTTTCCACCAGCCTTGTCAATAAATGATTTCCATTCTTTTAAAGTTAGACCTCGCTCATTACCAAGCATTTTTTCATTCATATTAAAATATGTACTTGGTATCCCAAAAATAACATATTTAGAAATATTCATTTGCTGCTTTAAAATTTCAATTATTTCTTCATCATTAAAGTGTTCTAAAACGCCATTACTATATGATACATCAAAAGTATTCGGTTTATATTTTAAATTTAGTATATCTCCTTGTTCGTATTTACAAGGGGATATAATATTTGATTGTTTTGCTATTTCGCAAGCATAATTTAAAACCGCTTGACTTAAATCAAGTGCAATAACATTCAATCCTAACCTTTGTAAATATCCTGCCATTAATCCAGTACCACAACCCATTTCAATTACTTTTTTATTTTCTGCATATTGAATCACTTTATTAATAAATTTTTTCTTATATTTAAGTTTATACTCAATATAATCATCAGGTTTATCAAATTCTTCTATATCTATCTTGTATAATTCATACCATTTATCATCTTCTGTTTTCTTTTTATCGTCTATTATTTCGTTAATTTTTTTCGTTATTTTGTTGATTATTTCTTCTTCTGTATCATTATTTTCAATAACCAATAGACTATATTCACTATTGTTGTATCTTATAAAATCTTTTAATTTATCATTAAACTTTTTAAATGTTTCTTTTTCTTGCTTTGTAAATTTTCTATTATCTCTTTCTTGTGAACGTTTTAAAGATGTTTTTAAATTTATATCAAAGTATATCAGTAAATCAATTTTTCTTTCACCAGACTTCATACAAGAGAGTACATTATTCATAAACTCTTGTGAATTATTTATATTGTTTTCTAATAATACAGATTGATATGAATATACAGAACAATAATTTCTATCAAATAAATTTATATCATTATTTTCACTATATAATTTTTCTCTTAAAAACAAATAATCTGCTGCTTGTACCAACGTTTCATATCTTAATGTGTTAAAATTTTCTTTTAATGATACTAATGCGTTATCATCAAACATTGCTTTAATAACTTTATATAGTGGGGAACTTTTATCTATGTCATTTGTTATTCCGACTTTATATTTTTTATCGTATATCTTTTTTATTTTTTTTATGATTGTTGTTTTTCCTGCACCAGTTGATCCTTCAAATACTACATTAATCATTTTTATTACCTCCAAAAGTAAAAGTTATATCTGGAACAATATCAATAAATCCATTATAACAATATCCTTTTTTAAAATTATACAACCCATAATCCTTATTCTCTATATCATTTTCTTCACAGAATACTCCGCCAAAATCATATTTCGGTATTTTGTTATTAATACAATACTTAATAGCTTCCCATTGCATATTATACATTCCTAATAAATTTCTATTTTCAGTTGAACTAACTCCGTATAAATATATTAATTTATTATTATAAATAATATCGATACTCATTGCTAGAGGAATATTGTTATGCCAAACTTCCAAAAAAATTAAGTTATCATTATAAGTTGATATAAGTTTTTTGAAATATTCAATAGTATGTGGTTTGAATTTATGTCTTTCTGATGTTTGAATATATAGTTTGTAAAAATTATCTAAATCTACTTCTTTTGAAATTTTACTTGTTAATTCCTTGCGATATGATCTTCTTGTATTTTGCCTAAACTTACTTGGTAATTTTTTAATAAGTTCTTCTTCATCAAACATTATATCCATTATCGCCAATTTACAAGAATCAAGCAAATTACTATAATCAGTATTTTGTGTAATTGCATAATTGTATTCGCTTGAAATCTTTTTTAAATCTATTTTATTTATATATGG
Source organism: uncultured bacterium (assembly GCA_900314225.1). GTDB lineage: Bacteria > Bacillota_I > Bacilli_A > RF39 > UBA660 > UBA3789. The sequence continues at coordinate 2,006 of OMUM01000034.1, forward strand.
ATTAATTACAAGTGTTGTGTATTTCTTTATTGCCAGCCATTCTTTTATATTTTTTAAGAATAAATTTATTAAATCAAAATTAGAATTTTTTAATACAGGCCCTCGTGGTGCATATAAATATTTAACATTATTTTTCTCTTTCTCTAGCAAATTACAACTCCATATTATTTCTTCATTTTCAACATAGTATATAAAATATTTTGTTTTTTCATTTCTAATAATATTCCATTCAATACTTTGCATATAATCGGAATCAGAGTTATCTGCTAAAAACTTTTTAATTTTACTAACTTCTATTTTGTCATCTAAATTCAATTCATAAATCATTTTTAGTGCCTTCCTTTATAAAAGCTAGTTATAAAATCTTTGTTTTTAGCTAATATTAATCTTTTTTGTTTTGATTCTTCCTTTTGATTTACAATATCCATAAAGTCATCTGTTGTTGTTTTCATATCATTAGTTAATGATAACAATAAATAATCATATTTTAAGGCATAATTTATAGTTTCTTGAATACCTAGTAAATATCTTTCCTCCCCACGATCTCCTAATCTACGAAGCAATTCTTCTTTTGTAGGTGGCATAAGATAAATCATAGTTGTATCTTCATACATCTTCTTAATTTCCTTTGCTGATGAATAGCCAACATTAAACATTAAATGATATTCTTTCAATTTTTCAAATTCGCTTTTAGGTACTCCATAATAATTATTATTATAAATACAATATTCTATTAAACCATCTGTTGAAATTAAATTTTCAAATTCTGCTTTACTAACAAAATACATTCTTCCAACTTCAATTTCTCTTTTAGCTCTAGTTGTTATTCCGGTAGCTTCCAAAAAAGTTGGATATTCCTTTTCGATATATTCTATAAGTTCTGATTTTCCACTACCTGATGGGCCAGAAATTACAATAGGATTATTTCTCGTATCAATCATTATAAACACCTCCCAAATGTTAAATTATTATTTTATTTCTCTTAAATCTGTTTCCCAGAAAAAGTAAACCCAATCATCTTCTGTTATTTCATAAGCATATTTAATATCTACATCATTATTTGGTATTTCAATTTCTTTGAAGCCATTATCAATTATCAAAGAATATACCCCAAGAACTTCTTTTCCTCTTTGTTTTAATATATCAATAACACCATTTGTAGTTGTTCCTTTATAAATTATGTCTTCAAATAATATACATTTTTTTTTAGAGTTATCTATATTATCACTCATATATCTAAATTTTCCGTAATCGTGGCAATTATCTGAATTACTCATTTGTGTTTGAATCATTGATACTTTTCTTACTCCTAATAAATGTGATAACGTAACTAACATAGGTAAACCGCCTCTAGCCATACCTATTAATTCTATATTATCTTCATCTAAGTTGTAATTTTTTTTAATTTCCTCAGCCATAACTTTACAAGCGTCAATATAATGCTCGTAGTCAAATTTTACAATCTTGTTATTTGACTTTAATGTTTTTTGTTCTTCATTTAATAAACATTTTTTCATAATTAATCACTCCAATTCCTTATTATTTTTTATTTTTGTTGCTATTATCATAAATGGTGTATCTAATATTGCTATAATCCACTTAAAAATTATCATAGTAATCATTAAAGATATAATTTCATTAAGTTTCATTGTTCCTACAAAAGCAATTAAAACAAATATAGTAGTATCTAATACTTGGCTAATTATTGTACTGACATTATTACTTATCCAGACTTTATTATATTTCTTTTTTAACTTTTCATATAAGTAGGCATCACAGCGTTGGCTAAAACAATATGCGGTTAAACTTCCTAATGTTATACGTGGAATAAAACTAAATATTGTTTCAAAAGCATTTTGTGAAAAATCAGAATTACATGGCGTGTATTGCAAAAATAAATACATTAAAATAGTAAATAATATCATAAAAATAAAACTTAAATTTGTTGCTGTTTTAGCTGAACTTCTACCGTATTTTTCACTAATTATATCAGTTGTAAGAAACAAAGCTCCATATGATATATTCCCTAATGAAATTGTTAATCCAAATATTTCTGATAACTTAATTGTTTGAATATTACAGATAACAACCAATAAACACATCCAACTATATAATCCAAATTTCCCAAAACTTTTATATATTACCAAAGTTGCAGAAAATGAAATTATAAGATAAAACAAAGAAACAATAAAATTATTCATCTTACTACCTTGTCCCCAATAAATTAATATGGGATAACTTTCCTTTCAAGAAAGATTATAACAGTTATAGGTGCAATATCTCGTACCATTAAAAAAATGTGATTATTTTTAAATAAAATCACATTTTTAAATCATCAATTCCACTTAAATTTAGTGTTTTAATATCTTTTTCATCTATTGAATAACCAGTAATATAAATAAAGTCTTTATAATATGTAAATGAAAATGGTTGAAATCGTCTTACTTTGTTGTGAAATTTAAAGGTTAGTATATTTTGCTCTTGGATAGCTCGTGAAATAATATTATATTTTTTCTGTAAATCTTCTTTATCAATTTTAATATTTCTTTTTTCATCTGCTGAATAAATAACTATTGATCTTATTTTTTCTAGTGTAATGTTAAGTTTTTGTTGTTCTTTAAGATCTAATTTATATATAACACTTTCTATTGCATCAACATCTAAATAATCAAAAGATATATTGTAATTATGTTTTCTATGATACACATAACCACCATATCTACCGAGAATAGTATCAATATATATTCCACATTTTTCTAATTCTTCTTTATATAATTTTATCATTCTTGGCGAAACTTCTATTTTTTCTGCCAACTCTTTCACGGAATACTTTTTACCGCTCTCCAATAATCTTAACATTGTTAAAGTATTACTAACCTTACTCATATTACACCTCAATAAAAATTTATTTTTTTAATTTTTTTACTGGGGCTTCATTTTCTTTTGTTAAATCCATTTTTTGTTTTAACAAAACCGAAAAATTTCTATTATTTACTGAATAAGAACAAGTATCTCCAATTTTCTTTTTATAAACAGCATTTCCCAATGGACTATTTATAGAAATTTCTTTAATTTCAGCATCAAAATCTCCACTTGCACCAACTAACTTAAATGTCATTTCTTCCATATCATCTGGAGAGAAAATCATATCTGCTACAATAACATCACCAATATCTACTATTTCTTGATCGTTATGTTTTTCAATGATAACAATTCTATTTAATGATTCATACATATTACGTAATTCACCATTTAATCTCATATTGGTTCTTTCTATCTCCTCGAATTCTGGAGAATCCCAGCCATCTCCAGCACCAGCATCAAATGCTTCCTTTCTTCCCATATTATTTGCTTGAATCGCTTGTTTTAATTCTTCTATTTTTTTAAGATATTCGTTATAACCGTCTTGATCTAAATAGATTGGTTCCATATTTTTCATACACGCACCTCCAAAAATTTGCCATTTAATGTAACACACATTATTACAAAAATCAAGAATTTAACTCTAATTTTGAATATTTTTTGATTTCATGTACCTTATATAGATTATCTTTATTTATTAACTTTATATGTTTAATCGTTAAGTTTTTCTAAAATGCTTACAATTATCTCTGAATTTCCAACAAAATAAGATTTTGTAGTCCCAATTTCTGCTTTAAACAATGCTTTTCCTAATGGACTGTTTAAAGATATTTCTTTTTTTTCATTAGTAGTATTGGGAATATAATTTCCTGTTAATGTTATTACTTCTGTCTCAATATCATCATCAGAATACTTTATATTAATACTAACTTTATCACCAATATTAACTAAATTTTCCTTTTTATATTTATCATCAACAATTTTTAAATATTTCTTTTTTGATAATAAATCGTCAATTCTTTTTGCTATTGTTCTACTTTCTCTCATTGATTCTTCAAAAGCGAAATTATCGTGCCACCCATCACCGACAGCATCTTTATATACCTCACTACCTAGAGCTGAATTAGAACGGCTTAAATCTTCTAGTCTTTTTAATTCTTCAAAAAATTGTTTATAACCATTTGCATCTACTAATATTTCTTCCATTGTAACCTCCAACTTTTACGAATTTATTAAGTTGTTGCTATATATGACAGCATGACAGCAAATTTTGGGTGGGTATCTCATGATTTTTACTGTCATAACTGTCATTATTTTTTATATTTAAATGTTTTTTCAGCTAGTTTTTTTGTATCTTTATTAGCACTGTTTACTGCCATTAAATTACCTATTATAGAAATAGTAAATAAAATATAAACAATTACTATTACATAAGGATTAGTTTTTATACTTTTTTCTAACATTTCTAATCCCATTACTACTAGATATAGCATTCCACTTAATACAAGTGTTCCAGTTGTTAATCCATCAAATGAATATCTAATTGCTTTTGATTTGTTTTTATCAACATTCCATTCATTAACTTTTGTCCATTTATATAAATAATATGTTTCACATACTAGCAATACAGGAACGATAATCCAATATATAGCATAATAATTGCTCTTATTTGTTACTAAACATAAAATCATAAATGCTAATAGAGAAATATTAATTATAATTCTTACTATATCAAAAATCTTTTTAGTTTTTCTTTGCATTTTCAATGTTCTCCTTTCTTCTAGCACTATTTAAAACATTAACTATTTCTTTTGCTGTTCTGATTTGATATTCAGTATCTTCAATAGTTTGTTCTATTTGCTCTCTTTGGGTTTCGTTGTAATCTTTTTCTTCTAAGTCTTTTTTAAATTGCTCTACCATTTCTTCCCAGTTCTTAATAACTGATGAAGTATTAAGTATAGCATCAACAATTTGATCTCCTTTTAATCCAGAATAATAATTAATTAAAAATGGATTTAAAGGTGTTACTTGAAAACCAAGTCCAGCAGCATACATTAAATCATTATAATTAATTCCAATATGCTGACTTATTTTTCTTAAAGTTTTAGGGTTAGGTATTTCTCTTTCACCTGATTCAATACGAGCAAGTTCTGTATCACTTATTTTAGCAATTCTTGAAAGTTCTCTTTTTGATAGTCCTTTTTCTTCTCTTGCTCTGGCAATCATTTGCCCAACAGTTTCTTCATTATTAATCATACGAATTAACTCCTTTCGCAATATAAATATAACATATTTTTAAAACTTTTGCAACCTTTTTATACTTTTTTACGCAAGTTTGCAACTTATGAGTTGACAAATTATTTTTTATAGTGTATATTCAACTTATAAGTTGCAATTATAATAAAAATACAACTTAATCATTGTTCTTTGAAAATTAAATAGAGTTGGAAATCGCCGATATCTGCCGACTCGTTAAACAAATGCAAGGCAAGTATCCTATTGGCAAGGAAGTTGTGGATTAACTAACATCCTCGTTACATATATGGCTAGTAACTATATATATATCCTTAAAGGGAGTTGTTGGGGACACTAAAACCATCAAAAAGAAACGGAGGTAATAATGAATGTAGAAGAAACACTTAAATTAATAACTTCAAAAACTTGGTGTAATATCAATGATTTAATGAAACTAACTGGATTAAGTAGAAGTTCAGCATTAAAGATTAAAAATAAAATTAGAAATTCTATGAGATATGAGATTCATACTAGAGATTTACCAATGAGTGTTGTAATTGATTATCTAAATATTGATGTTGAATATTTAAAAATTATATCTACTGGAAAGGAGGCGAAAAATGAAGACAATAAGTGAAATGCGAAAAAATAATATAAAAAAAGATTTCACGGTTGATAACCTAATGAAATCTAATGGATTATATTGTCTTGTTGCTAGGCCAAAAGTTGGCAAGTCGTTACTCGCACTACAACTTGCTAATGCAATAGCAACAGGAACAAGTTTTTTAGGATTTAGGGCAAGTCCTTCTCCTGTCTTATATATTAGCACAGAAATGAACTTTACACAAATTATAGACAGAATCGACAAGATGAAACTTGAATTTACTGATGATAATTTTAGATTTAAAGAACAAGAAGTTAATGAAAGAAAATTAAACTTAATGGATTTAAATTATGAATTTCAAACATTCTCTAATGAACTAAATGGAAGATTTGTAATTATAGATATGTTAAGTGGAATAGATATGAATAATAGCTATGATATAAATAATTATCAAGATATGGGGCAATATGTTATTCCAAAGTTTAGAGAATTATGTAAAAAATATAATTTTACAATTCTATTAATACACCATTTAAACAAAAACAATAAATCACTTGGCTCTACTGCTATTGATGGTTCTGTTGATGGAATAATTACTTTAAAGCAAGATCAAAATTTAAAAAGCAAAATATTATTTTCTTATGAAAGTAGAGATTTTGAAAGTTTTGATTTTGCAATAAAAAGAAATAATAATTTAGTTTTTGAAAGATCTGAAATTGATAGTAATGATTTAAATCCTAATTTATTAATTTTTCTAAATTATGCAATTAAGCAAAAAGAATTTTCTTTTACTATATCTGAAATTACTAGTCAATTAAATTTACCAATTGTTCCATCAGTATTTGGTAAGTTATTAAAAAGTAATTTAGATAATTTAGAAAAAGAAGGCCTTCATATTGAATATAAACGAACTGGAACTGAAAGAATTTATTATTCAAAATATGAAGAACCCATTAATGAATATGATGAATAGTCATTAATGTTTTTGATAACTTTTTTCTAAAAAGTTAGTAAAAAATGAGTGTGGCACGTTATGAAATTACGAAGTAATTTTGTAAGTGGCGATAACGAATATTTTTACAATTATTAAAACAAATTTATTAAAGTTTTAATAATTCATTAAATAATAAATATCTGGTAGATAGTTATTATTTAATCTTGTTTATGAGTATTTGCCTTTGCATTAGCTTAGGCATTTACGATTAAACAAGCAATGGGATTATTAGGGAACTCCCTAAACTCACGGTGGGCTATGCCCTAGTGAGATAGGTCAATAAATGACCTTTCTACTAAAGAAGTACAGCAAGGAGGTGTAAAAATGTACGATGGAAATCAAGTTTTGAGATTTGAAAGCAAATATAAAGCGAAAGATTTAGGTGGACTTGGTGTAGAGCTTACTCAAAGAAAAGGTACAGGTAATTATGATAAAGATAGAACTGAATTTAATTATAGTTTTGTACCACTTACTAAACCAACTTTACAAGAGCAAGTCTATTCTAAATTAAAAGAAAATAAAATATATTATAATGATGGCAAGAATACCAATTTATTAAATGGTGCTATCGTTACAAGTGGAAAAGAATTTTTTCAAAGTTTGGGAATGAAGTTTAAAGCAAGTGATAGGATTCAGCAAGTAGGAAAAAATAAAGGAAAACCTATTTATGTTCCTGATATAAAAAGTGATGAAGATATTCCAGAAAAAGTTAAAGATTTTTTTAAAGATAGTTATAACTTTTTAGAAGAACTTGTTGGAAAAGACAATATAGTTTATGCAGAAGTTCATTACGATGAAGATACTCCACACATGCACTTTTATTTTATGCCAATCGTAGATGAAGTTAGAAGAAAAGTTTTTGAAACAGATTCAAACGGAAATATAATTTATCGAGAAGGTATAGACAAAAAAGGAAATAAAAAAATGTACCCAGTTCAAAAGAAAGATGAGAACGGTAAGAATATTTTAAAAATTGAAAAAGGAAAATTTTTAAACTGTGATCAGTTTTGGAAAGCATTAGGTGGTAAAGTATCTTATGCAAAAATACAAGATGATTACAATAAATATATTACTGAAAAAGGATACAAGTTGTTCAGAGGCAACATTGGAGATAATAAGCATCATATAACCAAAGCTAAAAAAGAGATTGAGGATTTAAATGAACAAATTGAAGAAATGAAAATTGAGTTTGAAAGAAATAAAAAATTAAATGAAATTGAGATTGAAACTGCAAAAGAAATTTCTGAAATAGATTCAAAAGAAGTTTTAAATCCTGTAAAAAGAAAAGTAATCGGTTATAAAGATGAAGATATCAACAATTTGATTGATTATTCTAAGAAGATTCAAAAACAAAACTCTAATAATAAGAATGTTATTAAACAAAAAGATGTATTGATTGATGAACTTGCTACTAAAGTAGGACATCTACAAAGCGAGAACAATAAATTAAAAGATGGTCGTGCTATTAAAGAACGAGATACTAGAATTTATGAACAACAACAAACTATATCCAAACAAAAAACAATTATCAAGGAAAAGGAATCTATTATTAAAAAGTTAGAAGATAAAGTTACTGAAATACAAGAAACATTTAATAACTTTAAAGAAAAGATGTTTAACTTTTGTGATAAGATTTGCAGAGCTTTAGGTCATAAAATTGGTCTTCACTTCTCTAAAAATTATGATATTGACTATAATGAAATGGAATATTATGCTCAGGAAGTAAATCGCAAGTATGAAAGACCAGAAAAAGATAAATCAGATGATTTTGAAATAGGAATGTAAAGTATTCAACTCTTAATATTAAAAAAAGACTTTTGTAACCAAAAATTATGTAGTTGTATAAATGTGATAATAAAATTAATAATAACCTTTTTATAAAAATGTACCAAAAATAAGATTTAAATTTAGTAATGATTGGAGGATTGATATTATGGAGAAAAATTCACAAAAAAGTTATTACAATTGTCTTTTTATCTCTCAAACTTGAGTATGAAAGGAGTTTAACAATGACATACAATATTATTGATATTGTAGATAAAGATTTAACTGATACTAAACTAAAAGAAATAGTTAATAAAAAGTTGTATAAAATCATTGAATTGTTGGAGTTTAATGTTAATTATTCTGAATAAATGTTATAATAGTATTGGTTATAAGTTTAACTTTAAACTTAATTATTACCTTAGAATTGGAGGTAATAGTTATGAATGAAATGGAGAGTGCCCAAGGTAAGAAAGTATTAAGAGTTGGTATTTATTTAAGATTATCTAATGAAGACAGAGATAAAGCCCAAAAGTGCGATGATAGCGAATCTATTAAGAATCAAAGAAATATGCTTACCCAATATGTTAATAGGCATCCTGAATTTGCCTTAATTGATGAGTATTGTGATGAAGATTTATCTGGTGCTGGAACTTATAGACCTGAATTTGAAAGATTAATTAGAGATTGTGAAAACAGAAAACTTGATATTGTATTATGTAAAAGTCAATCAAGATTTTCAAGAGATATGGAAATTGTTGAAAAATATATCAATAACAAGTTTAAAGAATGGAATATTAGGTTTATCGGTTTATCTGATAATGCTGATACTGAAATTCTAGGTAATAAGAAATCAAGACAAATAAATGGTCTGGTTAATGAATGGTACTTGGAAGATGTTTCAAACAATATAAGAAGTGCTTTTAATTCCAAAATGAAGCAAGGAGAATTCATTTCTCCTTTCGCCTCATTTGGTTATGAAATTGATCCAAATGATAATAACAAATTAATAGTAGATCCAGTTGCTTCTGAAATTGTAAAAAATATCTATAATCTATATCTAACAGGTTTAGGATTTACGGGTATTGCTAAATACTTAAATAGTAAAGAAATACCTTGCCCATCTCTTTATAAATACCGAAAAGGTATTAAATTAAATGTAATTAGTAATAGACCTCGTGAAGAAATAAAATGGACTACAAATGCCATTAAAACGATTTTAACAAATGAAGTTTATCTAGGACATTTAATACAAGGCAAAAGAACTACTGTTAGTTATAAAAATCATAAGATTAGAAATAAAGATAAAAGCGAATGGATAAAAATTGAAAATACTCACGAAGCTATCATTGATGAAGAAACATTTAGCAAAGTACAAATTGCTATGAAAGAAAGAACTAAACCTATGAAAGCTACAGGTGTTGTTCATATCTTCTCTGGCAAAGTATTTTGTTTAGAATGTGAACATTATATGAGAAAAAAGAACTCTACTAAACATGAATATCTAGTATGTTCTGGAAATCGTGATGGATATGACGATTGTGAAAACAAAGCTTCAATTAGATATGATGAACTTGCAAATCTAGTATTAGATGCAATTAATAAGAAGATTCAAAAGTTTTATGATGAGATTGAATTGGAAAATTTAGATTCAAAAAAGAAAGAAAATAGATTTAATAAAAAAATTATATCTTTAGAAAAACAACGAGATGATATTAATAATAAAATTTCTAAAACAAGAAATTATTTAAGAAATCTTTACGAAGATAAAGTTAATGGTGTTGTTACACCAGAACAATTTAAAGATTTAATCACTAATTATAATAATGATGAAGATACCTATAAAGACCAAATTAAATCTATTAATAATGAAATTGCTTATTACAAAATGAAAGAAGAATCTTCAAAGAATAATAAAGAGATATTTAATAAATATCAAAAATTAGAAGAATTAAATAGAGTTATTGTTGATGAATTTATAGATAAAATTTATATTGGAAAGTTAAATGAAGAAACAAATAGTAGAGATATTCAAATCAAATGGAATTTTGAATAATTCTCTACTATTACATAACCAAATATATAAACGAGAGGATGTGATAATTAATGAATAATAAATTACAAACAATTACTAATCTATTTGAAGAAAAAGAAATTAGAAGTTTTTGGGATAGTGAAAAAGAAGAATATTTCTTTAGTGTAATTGATGTTATTGGTGCGTTAACAGATAATGACTATGATAAATCTAGAAACTATTGGAAATGGTTAAAAAACAAATTAAAAGAAGAAGGAAGTGAGTTGGTTAGTAATACTAACCAACTGAAATTACAATCTTTAAAAGATGGAAAGTTTTATAAAACTGATACTTTAGATACAAAAGGAATTTTTAGATTGGTAGAATCAGTTCCTAGTGCTAAAGCAGAGCCATTTAAGATTTGGCTAGCAAATTTGGGTAATGAAAGAATAAATGAAGTATTTGATCCAGAGTTAGCAATTAATCGTGCAGTAAATTATTATCGTAATAAAGGTTATAGTGATGAATGGATTAAGAAAAGGTTAAATGGTATTGTTGATAGATTTAAACTAACTGATATATGGAAAGATGGTGGCATTAAAAAACCTGTTGAATATGCTCTACTTACAAATGAAATATACAAAGGTTGGTCTGGAATGAAAGCAAGTGAATATAAAGCATATAAAGGCATAAGAAAAGAATCATTAAGAGATAACATGACCGATATTGAAATTGCTTTAACTAACATTGGCGAAATTGCTGCTCGTGATATTGCTAAAAAGGAGCATCCACAAGGATTAAATGAAAATATGAAAGTTGCTGCTCGTGGTGGAAGAGTCGCTAAAGGTGCAAGAGATGTATATGAAGAAGAAACAAAAACATCTGCTATTTCAAAAGAAAATGCCTTAGACTACCAATATAAAGATGATAATAAATTAATTGAAAATAAATAACTCTATTAAAAATTTAAAGTTAAACTAAAATTAGTGGCTGTATCATGCCACACTTAAACACTAATAAAATAAGGAAAAAAGTTAAAAAGTGTCTTCACTAATCTCAAAGAGTTGCTTTGATTAGAACTTTAGCTGTCAAGCCTGATATTTTGCTTTTAGATGAAGCTACTTCAGCCCTTGACTATCAATCAAAACTTTTAATTGAAGAAGATATTTATAAAATTGTCAGAAAAGAAAAAATTACTACTATTATGGTTACTCATGATATCGGACAAGCAATTAGTATGTCTGATAAAATAATTGTATTATCAAAAAGGCCTTCTGTTGTAAAAGATATTTATAATATTATTTTAACTAATAAGACTACTCCTCTAAATAATAAAAAGTGCCCTGAATTTAATAAATATTTTGATTTAATTTGGAGGGATTTAGATGAATAATTGTAGTCATGAGCATAAATTATATTTAAAGAAATTAAGAAAAGAAAAAAGATTTATTTTTTTATTTAGAATAAGTATTATTATTTTATTTATTATTTTATGGGAAGTTTTTTCTAGATTAGGCATAATAAATAGTTTTTTATTTTCTAGTCCTAGTAAAATATTTAAAACAACTATTGAATTAATTGAAAGTGGAACTTTTTTTAAACATATAATGATAACTTTATTAGAAATTATAATTAGTTTTTGTTTATCAAATATTATAAGTTTTTTTATGTCAATCTTATTACTTTGGAATAATACTTTTTATAAGATAATAGATCCTTACATTACAATATTAAATTCATTGCCTAAGGTTGCTCTTGGTCCATTAATTATTATATGGGTTGGAGCTAGTATGAATTCTATTATTTTTATGGCACTACTTATAAGTGTTTTTGTTACTATAATAAATATTTATAATGGTTTCAATTCTGTAAATAAAAATTATATTATTATGCTTAAGAGTTTTGGAGCATCTAAATTCAAAATATTTTCTAAAGCTATTTTACCTTGTAGTTTCTATAATATTATTTCCACAGAAAAGGTTAATATTTCTATGAATTTAATTGGTGTAATTATGGGAGAATTGCTTGTTTCAAAAAGTGGTATTGGATATCTAATAATGTATGGCTCACAAGTTTTTAATATTGATTTAGTAATTACTGGAGTCACAATTTTGGGTTTTATTTCATATTGTATGTATTTTATAATAGATAAAATTGAGTCTAAAAATTTAGAAAAGTTTTTATAGATTTATTAATTTATATTAATTTTTATTGATATTATCTTTTAATAAAATTCAAAATAATAAAATAAAAGTAGACAAATTTGTCTACTATTTCTCACGCGTCTATATAAAGATTTTTATCCAATTATTTATTATATATTTACCTCCTTTCAAATTAATAATAAATCTTTTTTTATTTTCTATTTAGCAACTAGTAGTTGCATTTTAGTTAAAAATTAAATAAAAAAATTAATATGTTATTAAATAAAAGTTTTATTGTTTAAATGTATTTTTTATTAAGTATTCTATTTCCCCTAGTTTAAATATTTTTAGATTTTCTGATGGAATAATTAAACTAGGTGATTAAATTGATATTAGAGAATTTAAGAGCAAGTCGTGAAGACTTAGATTTGAAGCAAAAAGATATTGCTGATTTTTTTGATTTACATTATTCAACTATATCTGGTTGGGAAACTGGAAAAGATACTATTCCAATAGAAAGATTAATAAAATATGCAAACGAATATTATTTAAGCCTTGATTATCTTTTTGGTATTATATCAAAAAATGAAAAATATGAACCAATTGACTTTGATATTGAGCAGTTAGCTAAGAACTTAACTGAACTTAGATTAAAAAATAAAGTAACACAATCATTTGTTGCTAAAAAATTAAATACATCTCAGTCTGCATATTCACACTATGAGAATGCAGTTAATGTAATTCCAACATCATTTATTTATGGATTAACAAAAATATATAAACCTTTTTCCATTGATGAATTATTTGGTAGAAAGAAAATTAAAAATAGTAATAAGTAGATTTTAATATTATAAAAAAATCTGTTTAAAACTATTTTTTAGATTATTTGATTAATTATTATTTTAATATTTTCATAAAATAATATGAATATAATTTTGGGGGTGGTGTCTATGAAACTTAAGTGCCTATTTTTATATTTAGTTATTTTGACACTACTTATTATTATTTTAGGACTAGTTTTTTAGATACATTTATATTCAAATAAAAAAGGAAGATGACTTCCTTTTTTATTATAAATTGAGTTTAATTATTCATATTTTTTTATTTGTTTCCAAATGCTGTAAAGGAAAGCATTAATCCTCCACAAATATTTGCAGAATGATTATTATAACCATATTCTCCAAAAGTAAAAGGCATGATAAATGGTACATCTTTTACTTCTTTCATAGCTTGTTTATAAATTTCATCTGTTCTACTATTTATTGCATTTATTAATATGCATTATTATATATTTCAATTAAATCATCTACGGTAACATCTCTTGGATTTCCTGGAGTACATGGATCATTTATTGCTTGATTTGCTAATTGTGGAATCATTTCTTTTGGTATTCCTACATCTCTTAATCTTTGTGGAATATTTAATTTTATTGAAAGTTCTTGAATTGCATTAACTATTTTTTCAACTACTTCATGATCACTTAAACCATTGGTATCTATTTCAAAAGCTTTACCCATATTTCTAAATAAATCTGGACAAATTTCTCCATTAAATCTCATAACATGTGGTAAAAGAATAGCATTAGCTAATCCATGAGGTGTATCGAAAAATGCTCCTAAAGAGTGTGCCATTGAATGAACAATTCCTAATCCGACATTTGAAAAGCCCATTCCAGCAATGTATTGAGCATATGCCATTTTTTCAACAGCTATCTCATTTTTTTCATTAGCAGCTTTTACTAAATTTTTGTAAATTAAGGACATGGCATTTATATGGAACATGTCTGGAATTAGCCATGCAGCTTTTGTAATATATCCTTCCATTGCATGTGTTAATGCATCCATTCCAGTTGTTGCAGCTAAAGATTGTGGCATACTTTGCATTAAATCTGGGTCAATTATGGAGCATATTGGTATATCGTGTGGATCTACACATACCATTTTTTTCATATTTACTTCATCTGTTATAACATAATTAATTGTTACTTCTGCTGCTGTACCAGAAGTTGTTGGCAAAGCAAATAATGGTAAGCCTTTATTTCTTGTTGATACTGCTCCTTCAAGACTGGTAATTCTACTATGTTCTGAATTTGTCATTACAATTGAAATAGCCTTAGCTGTATCTATTACACTTCCACCACCAACAGCAACAATAGCATCGACATTATTTATTTCTGCAAGAGTTAATCCATCTTGAACATTTTTTATAGTTGGATTTGGTTTAACATGATTATATACAAAGTATGTTAATCCAGCATCATTAATAATATTTAATATCTTTCCTGTAATTCCTTGCTCCATTAGTGCATAGTCGCTTACAATTAAAACTTTTTGATGTCCTCTGTTTCTTAATTCCTCACCTAATTTATTACGTGATCCACGACCGAAATAAGATGTTTCATTTAATATTATTCTATTTATCATTTTCTAGCCTCCCTATTTTATGTAACAATTATAACATATTTTTATATTAAGATACTATTTTATTAATAAAAAAGATACTATTTTAAAGTATCTTGTGATTTTGAATTTAATGACAAATCTGCAATTCTGCCATTTTTATAGGCATAATAACCTGCTGCTGCAATCATTGCTCCATTGTCTGTACAATATTTCATTGATGGTATGGAAAGATTTACTCCAAGTTCAGTTGTCAATTTTGTCATGGCTTCCCTTAGTCCACTATTTGCTGCAACACCACCGGCTATTATTACATTTTTTATTTTCCTATCAATTATTGCTTTTTTTGTTTTAGATGTGATTGATTCTACTGCTGTTTTTTGGAATGAGGTAGCTAAATCTTCTTTTCTTATCTCATTTCCTCTTTGTTTCTCATTGTGTACCAAATTTATTACAGCACTTTTTAGACCACTAAAGGAAAAATTATAACTATCATCATGTAAAGGTATAGGTAGTTTGTATGTTGGTTTTCCTATTTTTGCTAATTTATCAATTTTAGGACCTCCTGGATATTCTAGACCAATCACTCTTGCAACTTTGTCATAGCATTCTCCAATGGCGTCATCTAATGTACCACCAAGCTTTGTAAATTTGTAGTGTTCATCCATTTCGATTAATTCAGTATGTCCACCGCTTACTACTACAGCTAAAAGTGGAAATTGTAATTCATTAACCAAACTATTAGCATAAATATGTCCAGCAATATGATGTACTGGAATTAATGGTTTATTATAAATAAATGACAATGTTTTGGCAGCTTCTAGTCCAATTAGTAATGAGCCAATAAGACCTGGGCCATAAGTAATTGCTATAGCATCAATATCGTCCATTGTCATATTAGCTTTGTTAAGACATTCTTCTAATACAAATGTTATGTTTTTTACATGTTGTCTACTGGCAATTTCTGGTACTACTCCTCCATAATCTTTATGAATGTCTATTTGTGAAGAAATTATTGTTGCTATTTCTTCTCGGCCATTTTTTACAATTGAAATGCTAGTCTCATCACAACTACTTTCTATTCCTAAAATGTACATATCTTTCATTTTATCATCTCACTTATTAGTAAAATTTTTTATAATATATTTTCTTTCATATAATAATCCATCTTCATCATTGTAATAATTTTTTCTAACTGCTTTTTTTATAAAATTGTTTTTTTCATATAACTTTATAGCTGGATAATTATTTTCGTTTACTTCTAGAGTTATGTCTTTTTTTTCTCTTTTTAATAATTCTTTTATAAGTAAATTCCCATATCCATGATTTCTTTTTTCTAGTTTAATCTCAATTTGATTTATTTCAACTCTCTCATAAATTACACTATAGTAAATGTAGCCAATTATTTCATTATTTTTAATTAAAAATAATATTTTTGAATAAGGATTATTTTTTAATTCATTTATTAAATAGTCTTTTGGTATAAAATTATCATCGTATAAATTTATATTCTCTTTTTTAATATTAACTATCATGTTTTTCTTCAGCTTCTGTTAACTTTAAATATTCTGGATTAACAAAGTGTGGATTAATATCTTTTTTATTTTTATAAAAGTTTACAATTTTAATAATATTTGGAGTGTATTTTTGTGGAAATGGTTCTATTGAAATAAAATCATTTGAAATAACTTCAAATTTTTCTATTGTTTTAAGTTTATTTTCCAAATCAGTTAATTTAATATGTATTGGGCTCAATAAGATTTGATAATTTTTATCATAAATTGCAGTATAAACATAGCCTCTTCTAGCATCAATCATTGGAACATGTACACAATCACTATCACTTGATATAGCCATTGCTTCCAATGAAGTAATTGTTGTTATAGGAATTTTAAGAGACCACGCATATACTTTGGCAATAGTTATTCCAATTCTAATACCTGTAAAAGAACCTGGTCCATTTACGACAATGATTTTATTAATTTCTTTTGGATTTAATTTTGCTTGTTCAAATAAGTTAGCAATTCTAGGTAAAGTCATTTCAGATAGACTTTGTCCAAATTTTTCTTTAATTTCAGCTATACATTTATCGTCTTCAACAATACCTGCATATAAATAGTTTGATGAGGTATCAATATACAAGATTCTCATAAAATTGCCTCACATAATTCTTCATATTTTGAACCATATGGAGTTATTGTAATTATTCTTTTATTTTCATCTTCAGAAGAACTTTTTATTTTAATATCAAGTCTTTCTTGAGGTAAATAGTCTTCAATCATATCAGCCCACTCAATAATAGTAATTCCATTTTTATTAAAATACTCTTCAAGTCCTAAATCATCTATTTTACCGTTTAATCTATAGACATCCATGTGATAAAGAGGAAGTTCTCCAGATGTGTATTCTTTAATTATGTTAAATGTTGGAGAAGTAATCTCTTCTTTAATTTCTAATGCTTGGGCAAAACCTTTTGTAAAAATTGTTTTTCCACTTCCTAAATCACCTTTTAAGCATATTACCATGTTTGGAAATTTTTCTGACTCAATGTTTTGAGCTAATTCAATTGTTTCTTCTTCAGAATATGTTGTTACTTTGTAATCCATTTTAATCACCTAGATTTTATTATATCAAAAAAAAAAAGATATACAACTCTCTTTGTTATCTTTTTCTTCCTTTTTGTAAAATCTTTTTTCCACAAAAAAAAACTTGGCAACTTCCTATCTTCGCATTCACTATTTTCGGCGTTTAGTGGCTTAACTTCTGTGTTCGGGATGGGAACAGGTGTACCCCACTAGCTATTGTTACCAAGTATATATTTTGAAATAATTCTCTGAAAACTTAGATACTGTGCTCATCAAATTCTTTATGATTAAATCCTCGATCTATTAGTACTGGTCAACTCAAAATGTCACCATTCTTCCATCTCCAGCCTATCTACCAAATCGTCTTTTTGGGATCTTACTACTTTCGTATGGGAAAACTTATCTCAAAGTTGGCTTCCCGCTTAGATGCTTTCAGCGGTTATCCTCTCCAAACATAGCTACTCTGCACTGCAGTTGGCACTACAACAGATACACCAGAGGTTTGTCCATCCCGGTCCTCTCGTACTAAGGATAGCTCTCTTCAATTTTCCTACGCCCACATCGGATAGGGACCGAACTGTCTCACGACGTTCTGAACCCAGCTCGCGTGCCACTTTAATGGGCGAACAGCCCAACCCTTGGAAGCGACTTCACCTCCAGGATGTGACGAGCCGACATCGAGGTGCCAAACACCACCGTCTATGTGAACTATTGGGTGGTATCAGCCTGTTATCCCCAGGGTAACTTTTATCCGTTAAGCGACGACCATTCCATTCTGTATCGTCTGATCACTAAGCCCTACTTTCGTATCTGCTCGACTTGTTGGTCTCGCAGTTAAGCTCCCTTATACCTTTACGCTCTATGAATGATTTCCAACCATTCTGAGGGAACCTTTGGGCGCCTCCGTTACTTTTTGGGAGGCGACCGCCCCAGTCAAACTGCCCACCAGACACTGTCCCTGATCCAGATAATGGACCGAGGTTAGAAATCCAATATACTAAGGGTGGTATTCCAAGGTTGACTCCTCTAAGACTGGCGTCTTAGTATCATAGTCTCCCACCTATCCTCTACATAATGTACCGAACTTCAATATCAAGCTACAGTAAAGCTCCATGGGGTCTTTCCGTCCTGATGCGGGTAACCTGCATTTTCACAGGTATTAAGATTTCACCGAGTCTATGGTTGAGACAGTATCCAGATCATTACACCTTTCGTGCGGGTCAGAACTTACCTGACAAGGAATTTCGCTACCTTAGGACCGTTATAGTTACGGCCGCCGTTCACT
>OMUM01000028.1 GCA_900314225.1 uncultured bacterium
ATGAAAAAGAATAAAATATATTACAAAAAAAAGAACTAATAATCTTATTAGTCCTTTATTGTTTCTTTGAAATTACAACTTTAACCTTCTTTGTCTTTGAAGCATAAGATAATTTTAAATCATTACCAGTAACATGAACATCAACTTCATGTGTACCTTCTCCATAACCATCCAAATCAACATAGGCTGTAATATCACTTTCTTTTAAACTACTCAAAGCATCAGAACTTCCGGTTACCACAACATTAACCTTACTATCTTCATCAGTCGCCGCATTAGCAACCAATCCATCACCAGTATTCCGTGTCGTTATCGAAACATCATTAAACTCTTTAGTAGTAGAATTATCAACAATAACCTTAACCGTAATTGACTTAGAACTTAAATCTGTGATTCCTTTAGGCTTAGAAAGTACCACATTAAAATCTTTATTTTTATCAAGATCTCTTACATCAATATCTACTTCAAATTGCTCTATTTTATCAATAGCCTCTTGTGAGCCATATACAGTAATCTTAGACAAACTTGATTCCATTGATTTTATAGATTTACCAAATGCTAATGTACCTTTAGGAATAATTCTAATTGGAACTTCTTTACTAGGAGAAGTTATTGTAACTTTAGCTGTTACAGTTTTAGGAACAATTTCAATATCATTAATTACTTTTCCATTATTATCATATGCTACTAATGGCACATCCTTAACCATAATTTCCCCAGCTTTTGGATTTGGAATATCATTAACATCCAATAAAGCTTTAACACTAGCAACTTTATCTAATTTATATTGAGCACCCTTAATAATAACCTCAGATCTATCTAATTCAACATTACTTATATATAACTTACTATCTAAACTATCTTGATGTAATATATCATAAGTTAAAGCTTTATTTTCACTAACTTTTTCATAAATAGTGACAGTTATAGTTGAAGGATCTAACTTATAATCAAGAGACTTCAATCTCTGTGTATATTTTAAATTTACTCTATGATTTCCAGGCTTTAGTCCAGTTAAATCAACAGATACTCCCTTAGAAGGAGATTGTTTAGCCAAGAAAATATGCCTTCTTTGTCCAATTAAAGTTATATCTACAGTTTTAGGTAGTCCTTCAACAACATATAATTCTTCGTTATATACAGCCGTAACAGGTTGATCATATAAAATTTCAGCATACTGGTCAATCATAACACTAGATTCATTATCAACAAACACAAAAACCCCAAATGCTAAAATTAAACTAAATACTAACAATGTAGATTTTTTACCAGACAATCTGTCAATATCTTTAGCAAAACCTTTAAACAAATCCATTATTTTTAGAATCAATTTAGTAATAGGAGTAATTAACCATTTATCAAAAAACAAACCAATATGACGAAAAAACATTTTACTCTTACCTATCTTTTTCATATATCTCTTCCTCATCTATATTGTCTTCATCTTCTTCATCATAATCTTCATTTTGTTTTGGCTTTAATTCATCAATTAACATCATTCTTACATCGTCAAGTGACAAATTGTATAACATTTCTCCTTTTAAAGCAATAGAAACCCTTCCAGTTTCTTCAGAGACAACTAAACATATAGCATCAGTTTCTTCAGACAATCCAAGAGCAGCTCTATGTCTAGTGCCAAGTCTTCTATTTAATTTTGGACTATTACTGGTAGGAAAAACAGCACCTGCACAAGTAATTCTATCGCCTTGAATTATAACACCACCATCATGTAGTGGATTGCCTTCATAAAAGATTGCTATTAATAAGTCACTTGTCAAATCAGCATAGATTTTCTTAGCTTTATCAATATAATTGCCTAAACTAATATCTCTTTCAATAACAATTAATGCCCCGATTCTCTCTTTTCTCATATAATCTACAGCATTAACAATTTCATATACAACATGTTCACGCTCATCAACTGTTAAAACCTTGTGTCTTCCTAACAATTGATTACGACCAAGTTGTTCCAAAATAGTTCTAATTTCTGGTTGAAATATAACTACAAGAGCAATAGGTCCCCATTGAATTATATAATCAAGTAAGTATCCAACAGTAACTAAATTTAGCCACTCACTTACAAATTTTAAAATTATAATAAAAATTAAACCTTTAACAATTAAAGATAATTTAACATTATTCTTAATATTTTTAAGTATAAAATAAAAAATAAGCCAAACTAATGAAATATCAATAATTTTTCTAATAACTGTTAAAACATCAGATAGAGTTATTACCATCTCTTCATCTCCTCTTATCTTCAAGCATTATATAAAAAATATGTCAATAACATATCTCAAACCCTATACCTGTAATTTAATAATAACATTTTATAACTAATTTATCAACCATGAACAAATTAAAAAATTATTTTTTTAAAAAGGAACTTACTTTTTAAAATAAGTTCCTCTTGTTTTAGCAATTTTAGATTTAATCTTAACATCTCTATTTATCTCTGTAGAATTAGCAATTTTATTTTCCTTTATCTTTTCAACAACACCAAAGTTTATTTTTTTCTCTTCTTTTGAAGCAGCTAAAACATTAACTTTTAGTCTATCACCAACAAAATAATTTTCAAAGCCATCAAGTGAAACCAATGAATAACTTTCTGGACTATAGACATATGATCCTTTTAAATCTTTTATTCTTACAAATCCTTCTATCATATTGTCTAATTCAACAGAAATTCCTCTATCACTTATACCAGTAATAGTACATTCATACTCATCACCAATATGATTACTCATATATTCAGCACATCTCATTCTTAATACAGCATTCTCAGCATCATCTGCATTTTTTTCCATTTTAGATGACCATGCCCCAATATCAGGCAATTTTTCTTTCCATTTATTAATCTTCTTTTTATCACCATTTAAAATATCTTTAACAATTCTATGAACAGTTAAATCAGGATATCTTCTAATTGGTGAAGTAAAATGACAATAATTTTCTTTAGCAAGTCCATAATGACCAATATTATGAGGACTATATTTTGCTCTTGAATTACACTTAATTAATTCAACAGTAAGTAACATTGATAATTTATCAGCCTTATTAGCATGTTCAACTAACTCTTGCATTAATTTTTTATCTTCAGTAATATTTTCACCCATCATACCAACTTTGAACGGATAATTTATTGCTGATAAGAAAAATAAATAATCATTCAATTTTTCTGCATTTGGTTTATCATGTATTCTATGTAAACAAGGAAAACCATTATCAACAGCAAACTTATCCACTGTTTCATTAGCTAATAGCATAAATTCTTCAATTAAATTTTCTCCTAAATCCTGTTCCCTCTTTGAAAAGCCAGAAACCTTGCCATTTTCATCTAAAACAACCTTTAGTTCTGGTCTATTAAACTCAATTGCACCATTTTTAATTCTCTTTTTTCTAAGAACAAGAGCTAATTTATTTAAATTTCTTAATGTATCAACATGTTCTTCATATTGAGGATCAATTATATTATATTTTAAAATATCATTTACCTTATCATAAGTCATTTTTAAACTTGAATTAATGATAGAAGGAGTAATTCTTGATTTAACTACTTTTCCTTCTGGTGTAACTTCCATAATACAAGATAAAGCACACCTTTCAACATAGGGATTAAGTGAACATATACCATTAGATAATTCATGAGGTAGCATAGGAATTACTTTGCCACCTAAATAATTACTAGTACCTTTTCTTCTAGCATCTAAATCTAAAGGAGAGTCTTCTGGAACATAATGAGAAACATCAGCTATATGTACACCAACCAAATAATTACCATTAGGTAAAATCTCACAAGATAGAGCATCATCCATATCTTTTGTATCAGCTCCATCAATTGTAAATATTTCCAAGTTAGTTAAATCTTCTCTGCCTATTCTATCACTATCTCTAACCTTAGTTGGAATATTTTTAACTTGATTCCAAGAATCTTTACTAAATTCATCATCAATACCATATTTAAAAGCTTCCCACAAAATATCCTCATCAGGATCATCTTTATGATTAAACACTCTAGTAACCTCACCAATATAAAAATTATCAGCAGTTTGTTCAATTAAATTAACAGAAACTCTTTGACCTTCAATTGCTTCTCCACTCAATGCAATTTGAAGATCTTGTTTTTTCTTATCAAGAGGCTTTAAAAAATAACTAGAACCAATTCTATATACTTCACCAACTACTGATTCTAAATGTCTATTAATAATTTTATCAACTTTTGGTTCACCATTTTTTCCACCAGTATCAACTAAAACAATATCACCATCTATTGCACCATTAGTACTTCCATTAGCAACTATATATTGTTCTTCAACAACTTGTTTATCTCCATTTTTATCAATATAAGAAGAAATAGTTTTCACTTTACCATTACCATCTTTATCAGCATAAAATTTTCCTTTTCTAAAAGAAGTTTTACTCATTAAAACATAATTACCAGAAGGTGTTTCATAATATTTATAATTTTTAATTCCATTAATTAAAAATTTCTTAATATCGTCTATATTTTTATCAGTTAAAATATAACTTTCATCTTCTTTTCTAATAAGATTTTGTACTTTAAGGCATAACTTATCAAATGATATAGGTTTTTTTTCTTTTTTTAATACCAAATAAACATAATCTTCCATTAAATAATCCCCCAACAAAAATATTTACATATAGAATATCACAAAAAAAGTAAAAAAAAAAGACCTAGTCTTTTTCAAATTCAATATGTCCAAGTAGAATACCAATGTTAATTATTCCACATATACCTACTATTGTATAAATGGTTCTTGTAAAGAAAGTTCCATCACCAAATATCATAGCAACTAAATCAACATCAAATATTCCAATTAGTCCCCAATTAACTGCTCCAATAATTGTGAAAACTAATAATATTTTTTGTAATGTTTCCATATTATCTCCTCCTAATTATATAATTCCCCAAAAAATAAAAATTATACAAAAAAGATAGAGAATTCTCTATCCTATTCTTCTAACAGATAAAATTGTTGTAGTAGAACCACTCAACCACTTACTAACATTACTCAAGATAACACCTTGAGAAGGATTAGCCGCATGAATCATCATTCCATTTCCAACATACAATGCTGAATGAGTAACAACCCCATTAGAATAACCCCAACTTAGAATGTCACCAGGTTGAACATCAGAATAATTTATTCCAACACCATCATTGATTTGCGTAGAAGCACTTCGGCTCACTGATTTACCAACACGTGAGTAAACATATTGAACAAATCCACTACAATCAAATGCAGATGGTCCATTTGCTCCACTTTGATATGGGT
>OMUM01000221.1 GCA_900314225.1 uncultured bacterium
GCTCTACCAATTGAGCTATTTCGGCAAAATGGTGGACGATATAGGACTCGAACCTGTGACCCCCTGCTTGTAAGGCAGGTGCTCTAACCAACTGAGCTAATCGTCCATGGAACCAGTTGACATCATTAATATTACCAATTAATAAATGATTTGTCAACTAAAATATCAATTTTTTTCTTTTTTATTCTCAATTTCTAAAGTTTTACTTTCAACCCATTTAGGTAACATCTCGGCAATAGTTGAAAAGCCCTTAGAAGTTTCAATAATTTTTTCTAACTTTCGATCTTTTCTAGATACCATATTTTTAATACTTAATTTATAATGATTATTTTCATCTGTTCCTATAACTTTAACTTTAATATACTCCCCTATTTTAGCATAATCATTTATATTTCTTACAAAATGATCAGAAATTTCAGATATATGTATTAAACCACTAGTACCATCAGAAAATGATAAAAAAATTCCATAATTTTCAATTCCAGTTACCCTTCCAGTTACAACATCTCCTATTTTATATTTATACATAGTTTACTCCCAACAGAAATATTGTATCACATAAAATCATTTTTGTTTACTAAAACATTAAAGTAAGGTATAATTAACAAGTATAAAGAAAGGAATGAAACTATGAATATAAAAGAAAATGATTCCGAAAAAAACGAAACAAAGTTAAAAATCATAGAAATGTTAAATAAAATTAGACCTTACTTAATTGGTGAAGGTGGCGATATTAAATTTATTAAATATGAAAATAATATCGTCTATGTACAAATGATAGGAGCATGTGCAGGATGTTCTCTAATAGATGTCACATTAAATGATGGAATTAAAGAAATGATAACTACAGAAATACCTGAAGTAGTTGACGTAATCAATGTAGATCAATAAAATCTACTTTTTTTATTGCATTGTTCTCTAATAAAATTCTATAAATACAACTAATATAATATTCATAATCATTTACCAACAAAATAATATATTCAAGTTTATTAATAATGTTATTACCTTCAAGTAAATTATCATATAAATCAAAATAATAATCTGGATATATTAATCTTGCTAAAACAATATTAAAATTATAATTATTTAAATTACTAATAATAAAGCTTTTAATATTATAATTTTTATATTTATTTGTAAAAAATAAATATTTTAAATAATTACTAAAATCTCTTTCTTTTATATCTAACTTTATATTACAAGGATTATAAAATTCTAAATAATTAAATTTTATATGCTCTAAATATAAATTACTATTATAATTATCATAATCTCTTAATAAATATATTGAAGATTCTAATAACCCATAAAAATAATCAATACTCTCATCAACAATATTATATTTATTAATTATACTCTTATAGCTTTTTTCAATATATTCCGCTCTATTTATCCATACATTTCTCCAATTAAGCTTATAATTATTATCATAAAAATTTAAATCATTATTAGATATAAGATCTTTAAAATCATAATCAAATTCTATATATTTTAACAAGACATAACTTTTACCATTAAAATTACTAAGTATCTTACCATCTTTATTCAAAATTATTTTATAAAAAAAGCCATTTATAAAATAATAATATAATTTATAAAATACGTTTTTATCATGTACTTCACAAAATAAATACAAATTATCTTTATCGCTATAAAATGTATACTCATCTTTAAAAAGTTTTTTATTAATTTTTACTAAATAATTATTTTTAATAAATTCAAGGATAATATCACCCATAAAATTATATAAAAAAAAAGAGAAAATATTCCCTTTTCTATCTAATATTTGTAGCTACTGGACCAACAATGTGATCTATTTCTTCCATTGAAGAATCATATTCATGAACTTCTTCATCTAACTTATCAGCTTCTTTCTTATAAGCTGAAGCTTGAGCATTAAATTTATCAATTCCTTGTCTAGTCCTTTTATTATCTTCTTCAAGAGCATTTGCAAAATCTTTTAGAAAACTTAACTTTTGCATATATTGATCTTTTTTACTAGCGACATCTTCCTTCTTTTGATCAAGTAACTTTGAATTTTCTGCTGCCTTTTTCTTTGCTTCTTCTAAAGACCTAGTATTATCTTCTTTTTGTTTTTTTAATGATTCAACTTTTTTCCTCAAAGCAATTAAATCAGTAATACTTGCATCACTTCTATCTACAAAAGAATCTATATCTTTAGGAGTAGCATCTGAAAAATCAAAACTCAAATCATTATCATTCTGCTCTTTATCAGCCTTAATTTCATCAGAATTTTTAATTGAATATAATAATCCTGGCTTAGATGTATCTCCCAATGGAACTGTTTCTTTTAGCCATTGTTCATATTCTTGACCCTTTGGCTCATCAATTCCATCACCTATAGCTGACAAAATTTGTTCTTCAGTATAACCAGGTGCCCACCTTATTTCATTATTAGAATTATCTGACTTACTATCAAAAACAAACTCTTCAAGATCTTTGTTATCATTTTTTCCATTTCTATCATCAACAGTAATAATATTGTCTCTAATATTTTTAGAAATTAAGCTTGAAGTATCAATGCTAATTTTTGGAACTTTAAAATCAAATAATTTCTTTTCTTTATTATCTTCAGTCTGGTATTTATTAAGATCAGCTTTTTTTGTTTCATTTTTAGAAATAAATTTTCCATCATAAGTAGATTTTTCTTCTGACTTACTATCATCAGCTATAACATAACTTTCAATATCATTTTCTTTATCATTTTTCTTTTTAGTATCAAAATTACTCAAATACTTGGCAAACTTATCACTTATTGTATTTATATCAGAAATTTCAGATTTAGAAAATTTATCATTAGAATCATCTTTGTTAGCATTATTAGAATCTTCTTTACTATCAGAAGAAATATTATTTTCAGAATCATCCATAACTTTTGTATTACCAAAAGCATCATTATCTAAAGGAGGCTGTACAATAATATCTGACTCTTTACTCTCTTTTTCTAAATCATCTTCCCCTGCCAACTCATTCAATTTCTGATTAATTTTAGTTTTTAAATCATCTATAGTTAATTTATTTTCAGAATTTGTCTTTTCCATTTCACTATCACTAAATGCTTGCTCAACAGTATCTCTAACTTCCTTAGGAGAAATAACACCAGGTTCAATCGAATCATTATCTTCTACTTCAGCAACATTTTCTACTTCCGATGTAGAAACTTGTTTTGGAATAGTATCACTAATTTTATTTTCATTATCTTTATTACTAGCACTTGCTTCACTATTTTGCATTTCTACATCTTTAAATGCATTAGTTACAACATCCTTTATATCATTCTCGTCACTAATCATATCATGAATATTGACATTATCTAAAGATTTATCATGAATAGAATTTACATTTTTATCAACATCATCCATAGAAAGTGAAAATATTTGATCTTTATTTGCCTTATTCAAATAATATGCATAACCATTAGATTGTAAGTTTTTGAACATATTATCTCTTAATTTTATTGGACGTGTATCCAAAAAATTACTTGGCACTTTATCACGAGACAAAAGCATAATTTTATTTTCCAACCTTGTAATAACTTTTGCACTTTTTTCTAGCTTCTCATTTATTTTTTTCTGAGATCCTCTATACTCACTATTTACTATCTTGTCTTTTTCTTTCTCATATTTTACTAATAAACGCTTAAGCCTTCTTTCAATATTTTTCCTAGATAATGCTCTTAGTTTAATACTTCGATTGCCAAAATCAGCAACTTCCTTAAGTTTATCAACATTTGAAACATCTATCAAATCATAAATATCTGTCATAAGAATTAACCTCCTTACATATTATTCTGGTTTAGATAATTCACGTAATACATCTTTTATTCTATTCCACTCATTATCATCATCAACACCAACCAATCTTGGTTCACCAGAAGAACGATCGACATTTGAAACATATACAGTTACATTATCATTTTCATCTTTTTCATTTTTAGTATATATAATATATTCTTTTTTATTATCCTTAAACTCAAATGCTAAAATTACTTCAACTTCTTCAATAGACCCATCTTCGGCAACTATTGACATCATTTTTCTATCATTCTTTTCGAATTCTTGATTTTCCATAAGTTAATCCTCCCTTATTATTCATCATATACTATTAGTTTATCATATTTTAATAGAATTACAAGTATTTTATTTTTTTTTCTTTATTAAGAAAATCCT
>OMUM01000081.1 GCA_900314225.1 uncultured bacterium
TCAAAAAAACGGAAATTAGTCTAAAAATTTACGCCAAAATGGTCCGAAATAGTACTCTTATTTATTTTCAATCTTACATTTATCAAATAAAAAAACAATTTCTTTTTCTTTCATCATGGTTGCTAGTTCTTTATAATAACTCAATGCTGTGTTAATATCATTAAATTCTTTCAATAATAACGACGAGGCTACTATTGAATTATCATTACTTATAACATAGCAATATACTTCGTAATTATTATCAACAGAATTAATAATAGTCCCATAATTATACAATCCTTTTGTCAATTCATAACTTTTTAATAGTTTTCTATTTCGTGAATCTTCCGGATGTGAAAAATTTTGCAGTAGTTTTAAATACTCTATAGCATTATTCATAATGACACCCCAAATCGTAAATTCTATTATAAATAAAAGTAATTTCTCTCTTTAATTCAATTATAATACTATTAATTATTATTAAAGTAAATACAATTTATTATTCACAAATTCTCGCTAATTATGATTTTAATTGATAAAAAAAGAAAAATAATTAATCTTTCTTTCAGCATTATACACTATTTTACAGATTAATATTTTTCTTTACTTGATAAATATAAGATTATAACAAGTTGTCGGTCTTCTGTATTTTTTTTGCAAGTAATTAATGTTAATGTGCTCTTATTTAAATCTCTGCTCACTTCAACAGAGCCATCTTTTTCAACATCATATATATTTTCAATTATATAAGTATATTTTGTCCCTTCATAATATATACTTGCTTTATCACCAATTTCAAGTAGGTGTAATTGATTAAAATAAGATATATCTGCTGTTCCATTATGTGCCTCCAATACGACATTTCCCTTTTCTTTATTAGGAAGTGAGCTTTCTTTCATTATAGCAACATTTTTTTCTATAGTATTTTGTTTTGATTCTAATGAATAAACACCTTTTCTTAATCCTATTTTTTTAACTTCTAAAACTAGTAAATACGACTCTTCCTTATCATCAATATCAGTTTTATTTGTATTATCTATATATGAGGTTTCAGATATATAGTCTTCTATTTTTGTATTTTCTTTTTTCTCCTTCTTAGCTTGTTTAAAAAAAGGAATAATACCAACTATTATTCCTACTATTATAACTATAATTCCAAATATTAATAACTTAGTTTTTCTTTTTATATGCACTTTTAACTATTCCTATTCCTATTAAAATAATAATAGCAGAAAATACAATTGTATACGGAAAACTATTTCTCATAGTATTTGGAGATACAATAATCTCAACAGGTGGCTTGCTATCATCGTATTGAGCATAAAATGACCAATCGATATATGAAAATTCATTTAATTCTGTATTATCATAATTTTCTGATAATTTGGTTTCTACAACCATTTTAGAATTTTTAGATGGAGTGAAATCTCCAAGTAATATTGCCTTTTGAAGATCTATTCCTTGCTCGGTATAGTCAAGGCCTGTAGCTTTTCCCTCATAGATGATTTCTTCATCTAGTTTTATTTTCATGATGATATTTTCTAACAACTCATCAGCTTCTGCACTTTGTTCTCTAGGAACGACCTTAAAATATAAAGTATATTTTGTATTTGTTCCATTTTCTATCAATAACTCATCAGTAAAACTTTCTCCTGGAGTCATATCAATGTGTTTCATAAAAATATCTTCATCTATTAGTTTACTTTCATAATACAATCTGTTATTTTCTTCAGTAAAATATAATTTATTTTCTCTTGCTTGAACTGATAAAACACTGAGTGCAAATAAAGATATAAATAATACGAATTTTTTCATAGCAAACCTCCTTGTCTTATATTAAATTATTAATATTAGCTAATAGCTACACTTGTTCCCCATGCAGTTTGATATTGATCATATTGTACTGTTTCAACTTTGATAGTTAAAGTATAAGTACCACCAGCATATCCACTTGTTGTTGTTGTACAAGTCTTTGTATGTGCTGTTGCATCTTCAACACAATTATCTGTTGTTGAGATAGTTACAGCAGGGTTAAAAGTTACTGATTCAATTAAAGATGTAGTGCTAGCATTTTTAGCAAGTTTTGTTTTATAGTAATAATAATCTTTTCCACCTTCAGTTGATTTAGTCCATTTAGTACTTAAATCACTAGCAAAATTAATGATTGCAGCTCTATTTGGTGTTGGAGTAGCACTATCAGTTAATGAAAGTGGATCTCCATTAGCATCTACCCAAGATTCTGTATAAGAAACACGTACTGCTGCTTCTACATCACCTTTGTTTGTTGCAACAACAGTTTTATTTGTAGTTGTACCAGGTGTCCAATCATCAGGACTTTCGAATGTTTCTACTACCTCCATTGAATATGGTTTTGTACCGAATACGTTTTTAAATGTATCAGTACTTGTAAAATAGGCAATTGTTACTCCTACAATTCCCAATACAGCAACTAATAATAATGCAACTAATGATTTTTTACTTTTAATTTTTTGCATCTTCTTCACTCCTTCCATTTTTCTTATTTATATCAAAAGCTTCTGCGTTGCTAATCAGAAACTCAGATACCAAAATTATTACAGCAGCTATTACAACTAATGTTAAATTATCATTTACCATCTTTATGTAATAACCTACATAAGGTATACTTAGTTTTCCTACCTTACCTCTAACATTTTCATAACGAATTTTATTGACATCAGAAACATTGTTAGCGTCTCCTTTTGTCTCTATCAATCCGTTATCAATATTAGCTATTCTATGTGAAACCATTTTATTGTTATTGACATTGAACGTTATTACGTCCCCTTCTTTTAATTCTTTTTCTGATACTTTCTTATAATAAATTACGCTACCAACTTTGTATGTAGGTTCCATGGATCCTGAAAGTACAACTACTGGATGTTTTCCAAAAATCATAGGAATACATACAATCGCATAAATAATTATTAGAGCGTAGGAAATGATTGCTAATATATGAACTATTTTTTTTACGACGCCCATGTAACATTACCTCCACTTATGGTAGCTGTCCTTCCCCATATTTCTGATATGGCACTGCTACTAGCTTGTATTGCTTCAAAATTGAAATCTAATTCATAAGTATAAGATTTATAATCATTATAATAAGGAGAAGTACTGATTAGGCTTTCATTTAAAGCAATTGAATCTAAGACTTGAACTGAAGCTTCAGCAGCTAGTGTTTTTTTGTAATAATACCAGCCATCTCCTCCATCAATGAAATCATTGGTAAAGGCAGTTGTCCAATTTTTAGTTACAACATTAGTACCATTTACGTTGTTATCTAATGATAATTTAACTCCATTCACTTCTTTTCTCCATAATTCGTTATAATTAATTCTTAAAACTACTGGGGTATTTGTTTCTTCGTTGTTTACAAAACTAACTTTTTTTGTTCCCCATGTATTATTAAATTTTTCTTCTATAGTAACGTTATAAGTCATTGCTCTAAATTGATTTGGTATAGCTATTTCTGTGTAATAATAAGCAAATGTTGTACCAACTATACCAAGTGCAAGAAGTAGTAGGAGGAAGAATAATGGTTTTTTCTTGATTTTCTTAAATTTCATCCTAACTACCTCCCTGTACAATTTGATTTTTTACATTTCCAAACGAATGTAAGAATCCTTTTTTCACAAATTCATTGGTATAAGTAATTTCATAGTTATGACCCTCTGCAACTACTAAATTGGCATTGTCTGAAGTGACGGCACCTGCAACACTCTTAATAGAATATTCTTGAGGAACAATCTCTTTAACTTTATAGGTAGATGGATCTACAAATATTGTTTCACATCCATCTTTTTCTAAAATTACCCATGTTTCATAATTATTGGTTGTTCCTGTTATATGGAATTGAAATTGATTTTCATTATATGAACCATTTATCGCCTTACATATTTTTATTTTTGATTGAATTTTAAAAGTTGCAGTTGCTTTATATTCTTTATCCACTAATTGATAATCATTACTAGCTAGTGCTCCTTTTATTTCTGCTTCGTTTGTAATGGTTCCCGAATCATCTACCTGAACAGTATATGTTGCGTATAAATCTATGCTACTATTTGCAGCAAGTATATCCACATTAGCAACATGATCCGAAAGAACAGTATACCCAGTCCCCGATTTAAAACTAGAATGCTCAGTATTTTCTTTTACTATTATATTGTTGATTGGGAATGTTGCTGTATTTGTAACAGTAATTCTAAACTCTACTGCATCTCCTACTCTATAATAAGTTTTATTACTGATTAGTGTTTTTGTAATCGTTGGTTCGAATGTACCTGTTTGAACTTTCCATTCTCCATAAATTATTACATCATGTTCTGGCATTTCAAATTCTGATTCTTTATACCAACCTAAGAATTTATATCCACTTGGTTCACTTACAACATTTTCTACTGTAACAGTAACTCCTGGCTTATATGCCCTTTCTTGAGGTAAGTAATTTTCTGCGTTTGGTGGTAGAACACCATCATAAAATTGATATGTGACTTTATAAGTAACTTCTTCGAACTCTCCTACAAGAGTTACATTTGTTGATGGCATTGTAAAATCTCTATCGCTACTGACTGTAACATCTGTTGTTGTCCAACCTAAGAACCGATAACCATTAAATACATCCCCCTCTTTTAAGGAATCTAAGTTTACAATTGAACCAGGATAATACTCTTTTTCGCTTGGTAGAACATATCCATCAGGAGTTGTACCGGTTAATGTATAAGTAACTTTTTTAGTAGGATTTTGAGTAAATGAACCTATAAATGTAACATCGTTTCCAGGCATTGTAAATGAATTATTTGATACAGTAGCGTCCGTTGTTGTCCAACCACTAAATGTATAGCCTTCTACTTCTACATTGGAAGCTACTCCAACCTTTGTTCCTTCTGAATAACTTGATGTTCTAGGTGCTGATGGAGCACCATCTGGAACAGTTCCAGTATAGGCATAATTGACATTATATAGTGTTGCAAACTCACTACCCATGAAAGCATGAACTGTATTAGAATTAATTGTTAATCCTCTTTCTCTTGCTGTTGCAAAGTTGTAAAAGTCTCTTCTTATTTCTCTTTGAGGCGTTGCTGGATCATCAACTGTTGGCGTTTTAGTTTTAATTCCTACTGTTAATTCACATCCTGCTTTTAAGTTTTTTACTTGAAATGTTACTGTTCTTGTAGTTGCATTATAATGAAGTCCATGATACGTGTATTCAGTATTACCAGCATTCCAAACTCCTTCTGTAACACTAGCTTCATTGGTATCGTCAATTACTTTACCAGTACAAGCCGTTGCATCACTTCTCTTTACTGCTCCAATAGAACCATCTGCTGTGGTCACAAAACCAGTAAATTCAAGTCCATCTGGTATTTTATCCTCTACAAATAAAGTTCCACTTTTTATTTCTGATACAGTAGTAGTGTCAGACTGTGTTCCATTTTTATCTACTCCATCATAGGATACGTTTAAGTAATATGTTAAATCTGAATTTTCTTTTACTTCTACATCATTGTCTAAGAGTGTTGCGAAACTTTTACCAATGAATAGGGTTAATAAGATACATAGAAGTGCAAGAGCGAATACTACCCACATTGCTTTTACCTGTTTTTCTGCTGTTGTTGAATTTATTTTTGTTTTTTTCTTAATCTTAATTTTCTTCACTCTTACCATCTCCTCTCTGTAGTGTATTAAAGTACTCTTCCAGAGTATTAACAAAATTCATATCTTGATCAATTAATTCATCTAACATTTTATGTAGTCTATTTTTCTTCTCATACTTTTCATAATTAATTAATGAAATATTTAGATAAGAGTCATAAATGGTATCATTACCTTGTATTTCAATAGTACTTGAATCGTTTTCAATTGTAATGTATCCCAATCCTTGACTTTTTATTTTGTCAAAGATTTTTCCTGCATTACTTACACCAAAAGCAATCGATGAATTATTCCATTTATAGCCAAATAAATTCCAAAGCAACTTAGCATCGTCTTTATATGTTTTATAAAAACTGCCTTCTTTTACAAGAATAATTTTTTTGGGATTCTTTTCTTTAAAGTAATCGTACTTTTCTATTGCTTTCATTGTAAACTCCCTTTCCCAAGTCTTTATCTTTTTCAAGTAACCATAATAACTACCATAAGACCTGTAATATTTCATTAAATCATGCTTCTTTAATGTAACTAATTTCTTTTTTATTTTTTTAATTGTCTTTTTTCTATAAGTTACATCATATT
Organism: uncultured bacterium; assembly: GCA_900314225.1. GTDB lineage: Bacteria > Bacillota_I > Bacilli_A > RF39 > UBA660 > UBA3789. Next base: position 6,232 of record OMUM01000081.1, read on the forward strand.
TATCATTATCTATCTTATACTTATACCCTAAGAATGTAATTCCTGTTTTCAAATTTACAATTGAACTCTTAGGATTAATTTTCAACTTTAATTTTGTTAACTCAATTTCAATCAATTTCCACGCTTTTTTTAATCTATCGCGATCTGTATCAATAATAATGAAATCATCCATGTATCTTACGTAATATTTACATCCCAAATCTTCTTTAATGTAATGATCTAAATCGTTTAAAAAGAATATTGCTAGAAATTGAGAAGTCATGGCACCAATACTTAATCCAACTCCTTTTTCATAATGAGGAATATTGGTCCCATATTTTTTATTTAAATTATCTATTATGTTATTAATATAAGGTTTATCTGTTTCATCAATAATTGTTTTAATAATTTTTAATACATTTATATCTTGAATTCTTTTTGCAAGTTTTTCCATTAAAATATCGTGTGGGATGGTATAGAAGTATTTGCTTATATCTATCTTCAACACATATATTTCTGATTCTGGATTATTAATTCTAATTTTATTAATATAGTCATTTATTAACTTATCTGCATATTTACTTCCTTTACCTTTTCTTGTTGCAACATTACTATCAATAAGCTTATCTTCTAGATATGGTAAAAGATAATATTTAGCAACAAAATGATTAACAATTTTGTCACCCACTGTCTGGCTCATTACTAATCTTGCCTTTGGTTCAAATATTAAAAATAATCGAAAAGGCAAAGGTTTATATAAGCCATTTAATAATATTTGATATATATTGTAATTCATGGAATTCTTGTTTACATGGTATCTAAATATTGCTCTTTTGTTTTTACAAGTTCTTCTTACAATATCCCACGTAGAAATTACATTTTCATAAGTAATTGGTTTATAATATATATCATTATTTAGTGCTTTCATTTGGTTCTGGATTCTGCTGCCATCCGTATGTCATGTTTTTTAATTTTGCCAAAATAGCTACGGATTTATTAATATGCTTTTTACTTTCAGGGCAAAAGTCTCTTATATCAGATGAAATTATGTCTAACATCTTGATATTAATTATCATTTCTGTAATGTATTTCATTCTGATATTTCCTTTTGTACTTTCTGCTGAAACCAAATTTCTAATTAAGCTATTAACCTCATCCATCAAATGAATCCGTAAATCTCTGTGCACGTTAGGTATATTGCAAAGAACATATTTTCTTATGTATCTGCTATAATTTAGAATTTCTACATATAGCTTAAACTCTTTGTTCTCATGCATAAATTTTACCTCATTTAGTTTTTTTAGTTTGTAATAGTAAGTTGCTACGAAAGCCAACTAAGTTACCTCTCGTAGCTTACACTATTAATTTATTTAGAACTTCTGTTCATAGAATTGTACCTGTTTCACAACTATGTGAGAGTGCCAAATTTCACCATAACTTTTATTCATTATAAATTTGACAAAATGTGTGAGTTGGAAATTGCCGGACGCACGCCGTTAGTGTTGTTGACGTTGTTGTTGTTCATGTTACCGTTCGTGTTCACGTTACGACCGTTAGCGTTGTTGTTGTTGAAATAGTTAGGCGAAGCAAGCCAACGGGCTGCCAACAAAAATGCGCAAATCTAAAATGGTACAATCCTAGATCAAACATTAAGTTTAATCCAAATTTTAATTAATTTTGGCACCATAATATCATTTTGATGATATTATGGTGCTCTCTTTGTTATTATCTCTATATTTCTACTTCTTCAAAAGCAAAATGTAATTCATGAGTGTCTCACGAAAGGGTTTTCGTGAGACTTTTTCAAGTGTTCGGTGTCAGGCATCCACAGTTTAGCTTCCTAATTCAACTTTGTATGGATTTGCCATACTTCCATCTCCATCAGAATACTCGATGCCTGGTGTCAGTGAAACTGCCGGACGCACGCCGAAAGTGCTGACGACGCGGTTGTCGCTCATGCTACCGCTCGTGTTCACGTTACGACCGCTAGCGACGCCGTCGTTGAAATAGTAAGGCGAAGCAAGCCAATAATATTGTCCTGTTTTTCGAGCGTTACTATTATTTAAAATGTTCATCTCCGGACTTGACATCAATCCTACTTTATAAGTTAATTTTGCATTATTATTGCTTATACTAAATTGATCTGTTGTGTTTGTACAACTTAAATCACTTGTGACATTATATTCTTTAAATTGTAGATATGCTGTAGTACTTCCACCATCTGGATTCCATCCATTTAATGCTCTTATACTTCTATCATTACAGAATATTGTATCTTCTATATAGTCATCATAATCTTCTAATAGATAATGTTTATACCATGCATCTACTCCACTTTTCATCGTTGAATTTACCTGATTAACACCATTATCGTGCAACATCTCATTTATGGTGTCTTCTACACTTTTACCATTTGTAATGTTTATATAGTATGGCGTTGTTCCACTTATATAGTAAATATAAGATATAGTAGTGCATTCACCTGTTTCATTCCAGCATGTATAATGTGCATTGTTTATACTTGTTTTATTAGTACTATCATTGATATTCCAAAAACTTGTAGATGCATCATTATCTAACACATACTTACTTCCATCCCAAGTGAATCCTTTAGCATATTTATAATTATTTGCTACTTTGATATAAGTCATAGAAGTACTTGAAGTTGAAATTGTGTACCATAGCTCACTACATGTATCATTTACTGCATTCTTACATACATATTTATTAGCTCCTACATTACTATAACTTGTATACCAATCACTTCTGTTTACTGTTGTTGGACTATCGATTGTATAAGTACCATCCCCATTGTCCGTATAACTATCCCCATAGGTATATGTATAGTTATAATCTGCAAGATTATGATTAGTAGAGTTTTGTAATTGAATATAATACATAGTTGTATTGTTTACTGCAGCTATATAATAAACACTTGTATTCGTATAAGTTTGTGTCGCGTTTCTAAATGTATATTCTCCTACTAAGTTTGGATAATCTGTTGTCGCACTTACTTGATATGGACTATCTAAGTTATATCTGCTAGCCGTTGGATTTCCCCATACTGCATCATGAGCATACCAATATGTAGTTGCAAGTGAAGAGCTTGATAACATAGTCTCACTTGAAGTCATTGTTTTCGAATTATATGGATAAACTGTATTATACATATATCCAACATAAGATGGCGAATTATAACTTGCATTAAATTGTAAAGTTCCAAATTGTGAATAATTGGAATTTGAGTTTAATGGTATTACATATGCGCTCGTTGTATTGTAATATGACTCTACTAAATATAAGGTTGCGCATGTTCCATCTTCACTTGTTAATTTACAAGTATATTTTCCAACCAATCCAGGTCCTGTTGTTGCATTCCATGTAGTTTGTTCTGTTGTACCACTTACTTTAAATGTTTTTGCTGTAGAGTCATAAGTATAATCAGTTCCATACCAATAGTTAGAAGCTAAGTTTTGGCTTGTTCTAGATGCATATCCCACATGTGTTCCACGCGTAGATAAACACTGGTTATCTACTGCTTCCCCATTGTATATCATCTTAACTCCACCAGTATCGGTTGTTCTTATCATTTGCCAACATTGTCCGGCAAATAAAACATTATTTTTATCTAATATTGCTGTTCCGTTCGTCGCATTTGAACCATAATAGTAGTAGATCTTTTGTGTTGATTTTGAAGCATCCATTGAATCTTGATGATTTCCTGTATATTCTTTGGCGTACGTTCCAGTTGCAGCTTCGTTTTGTAGCACTTTGTATAAAGTTGTCTTTTCATGAACTGTTCCATCCATCGATTTAACAATGGATTGTCTAGTCCAAGTAGCTCTAATTGTTACATCATGTTCTGGCATTACAAATATGTCATCATTTACTATTGTTATATCTTTTGCATCATCTTCATCAATTTCCCAACCTTTAAACAAATATCCCTCACAAGATAGTTCATTTGTTTTTTTGGTAACATTTTGATATATAAAATGTTTCTCACTTGCAATATCTGGAAGCGTACATCCAGTTGGTGTATTCGTATCATAAATAACTTCATAGTTGTTTTTTAATACTGGAGTGTTCGTACTATTTACATTTTTTTCTGTATCTTCTGGTAATTTATAATTTATATTTTCTCTTTTGTTGGTTGGATAAAATCCCTCACTACCAACATATTGTGGTTTTAATGTAAGATTAATTGTCATCTTAGCATTTCCACCAGTCATATATGAGTTTTCTCCTAAATTCCATGTAATTTTTGGAGTTCCAGAATCATCTTCTAATGTTACCGTTCCCATTGTAACTTTAATATCACTCACCGAACCAATCGTAAAATAGTCATCATGAACAAAATCTGTAACAACAAATTTTTCATAAACTATTGGAGAAATGGAAGCGTCAAATAATACATTATTAAGTGTTGATTGGTCAGCTACCCATTGAGAATCTGTTATTTGTTTTATTTCGTCTATGATATCTGTTCCCATTTCATATTGAACACCATTAACCGTCATATAAGGGTACTTATCTTTTAAAACCTCAAAAGTACCAACTTGATTTGGTGTATCTTCATTTGGATATCCATCCGTTAAAAATAATGTAACGACATCTCGATTTGATTCTTTTGTATATCCATTCATAACAACGTCTACGTTTTGAAGTGCAGCATTATAGTTTGTACAACCTGTTGTTGTGATAGTGTCTAATTTTGATAACAAATCATCTTTGTCATTTGAAAAAGTCGAAATTACTGTGGAAGTACTATCAAATGTAACGATTGCTATTCTGTTTTGACTATTAGATAGCAAATAACTAACTAACTCTTTAGAATCACTAATTGCTTTCGTCATCTTATCTCCTGACATAGAACCAGATATATCTAAAACTAATACAACATCTTTATAATGATCTCCTGTTTTCATTATAGAATTTAAATCAAAAGTAACTTGTGCTGTATTTGAACCCGTCCATTTAGCTGATTTATCAATATGCCAAGAGCCTTGATTATCATAATCATTTGATTGGATTTCTACTTTTTTTACTTCTTCTGTATAGATTCCTAGACCTTCTAAGAATTTCTTAGCACTTACTTTTATAACATTCGCTCCGGTTACAGCTGACAATATAAGTATTAAAACTGCTAGTGAGCCAACAAGAGTAGTGGCAAATTTAAATTTGTTTTTAATAACAATGTTTGGAAATTTAATTTTAGGTTTCTTTCTAGTTTCAAATTTTGTTGGTTCATCAAAATCTAAAATTTCAATTTCCTCAGTATTTTGACTCATGAAAGAATGTTTCTTCTTAAATTTTAGTTTATTCCACGCAAAATGAAGTCGCTTTTTTTTCGACTTTTTTTCTTGATTTATTTTTGGAATTTTATCTGCTAATAATTCTGTCTGTCTGTCTGTCTGTCTGTCTGTCTGTCTGTCTGTCTGTCTGTCTGTCT
>OMUM01000030.1 GCA_900314225.1 uncultured bacterium
TCTCCTTAAATTAAAAAAAAATACATAAAAATATGTACTAATAAATAAATGGTGCCGAAGAAAGGACTTACACCCCTAACCTTTTACATACACTGTAACTGCTCTAGAATTGAGCTACTTCGGCATAAATAGATTATATAATAAAAATCTATTTATGTAAAGACTAAACTAATTCATTTAAAATTTCATCTAACTCTTTAACATCATCTTCACTTGTTTCTTCAACTTCATTTTCTTTATTAAACCAAACCGGTAATTCTTGATTATTCTTTGCCTTAACTGTCTTTTTCTCATTAGGTTTAATAATTTTTTGTAATTTTTTATGTTCTTTCATTGTTAGTTGCATAGCTTCTTCTACTGTTTCAATATTCAACCTTTTCCATTGCCCAGCAATTGTTTCAACATAACTTTTCTTTAATTGTTGATCATTTACTTGTAAAACATAACTTATTAAAACATTAACTACTCCTGGATTTAATTTTTGATCAATCATCAAGTTTTCTACTAACTTCTTATCTCTATCAGTTGGTTCTGCTCCTTTATACTTAGCTTTTAATAACTGATATGGTGTAATATTTTCAAAAGTATAAACGAGTTTAGCCCATTTAGAATTATCTCCTTTAGGTTTTTTTAAAAAGTCCGGTTGCCTATTATAAATTAAAGTTGGTAAATTACCGGCATTATCAAATTGATAAAAATCTCGACAGCTCTTACGAAGTAATGTCTTATCAATTAACCCTTTTTCATTAATGCATTCTCTAATAATACCTTGCATATCTAAAGTATCTAAATTATATATAAAGCTTAAATTATTTATTAATTTTTTTGTTTCATCATTAAAACAATTCTTACTAATTTGACTATCAGGAATACCCGATATAATTAAATTAAAATCAACTCCCCTATTAATAAATATATTATTAGTATCTCTCTTGGTAATATCTTCTGTTTCTTCCTTAATAGTACCAACTCTACTTGTAAATACCTCATCAAAAGAATGAGTAATATCTTCATATTCATGTAAATTTAATCTAGGTATTTTAAAATAATTAACTAACTTATCATATTCTTTTTTACCAATATTATTATATAAGACAACATTGAGTATTGGATGATTAAAAAACTCATTTGGAGATACCGGACTAAATAATAAATAAGCATATTGATTTACATTTCCCTTTTTAACATATGTTTTCATCAAACCAATAGCCTCTAACTTTTCTCTAGCAATTATTATATCTTCTAATCTTAATTGCATTGTCGTCATTAAATGATAATGAGTTAAATCATCACTAATTAAATCACGATTATTTAAATCATCTATTAATGTAAAATATAAAGATATAGCAGTATAGCCAATTATTGGTTGATATAGCATTGAAACAATCTTTAAATCTTTATCGGTAATAATAGTCTTATTAACAACAGTATAAGTATCTGCTGGTAAAGCATTAATATTTCTCATGAAGCATCACCTAAAAAATATAATATATTAAAAATTAAAAAAAATAAAGTAGAAATTAATCAACTCTATTTATATATTCTTAATAAAATTAATAAGCATATTAATATCAATTTTTGTAAAATAAACAAACATGAAACTTATTAAAAGAAAAGGCCCAAATGGAACTAAGTTAATATGTTTCTTCTTTAAAATAATTAAAGATATAGGTAAAGCTAATAAGCTTGCAAAAAAGATTACAAACAAACATAAAAATGGATGTAAAACAAGTCCTGCTACAAACATTAATTTTATATCTCCGCCACCAAGACTTTCTTTTTTAAATAAAAAATTACCTAATAACATAATTAAATACATTACACTAAACATAATAAAACCAGATAAAATACTAAACAAAGCATATAAAATTCCATTATTTAAGCAATTAATTATTATAAAATAGCCTGAAAAGAATATTAATACTTGATCTGGAATAATAAAATAACTAATATCTGAAACACTTATTATAATTAATAAAGCAACTATTCCTAAAGAAATAAATAGTTCATAAGAAAGGCCAAAAATATAATAACTAAGAGAAAATAAAGCTCCAGTAAAAAATTCCATATAAGAAGATAATGATGATATCTTTTTCTTACAATATCTGCATCTTCCATGTAAAATTATATATGAAATAATTGGAATCATATCTAAAAAGCTTAATTCATGTTTGCAATTATCACAATGACTTCTACCTCTTATAAAATCTTCATTGTTTGGAAGTCTACTACCAACAACAGTAAAAAATGAACCAAATAATGTTCCAACAACAAAAAAGATAATTAAATATAAAAATTTCATATAATTACCTCCTTACTTAATCTGACTATAAATACTAAACATTGGTTCAACTATAGATACTAATATGACACCAACAACAACTGCTAAAAAGCAAATTAAAATTGGTTCAACCAAACTCTTCATTTGATCAATAACATTCTTATGAAGCATTTGAAAGTGACTTGCAACCTTATCCATCATATTACCAAGTTGACCAGTAGACTCACCAGTAACAATCATTTCATATGCCACAACAGGAATAGCCCATTCACCTCTAAATGCTGAAGAAACAGAATCCCCTTTAGCAAGATTTTCCAAACATTTATTTATTATTCTTTTATAAACCTCATTATTAGTAATTTTACTTAATATTTCCATACTATCAGTAATAAATACTCCATGATTTAGCAATGAAGCAAAAGTCTTTGTAAAGTTAGCAATTTCATTATAAATAATTATATCTTTTATAACAGGCACATGCATTAAAAATATTTGTACGCCTTCCTTAAATTTTTTATTTCTAATAAATAATTCTCGAAAAACAACTACAACGCTTATAATAACTAATAACATAATCCACCAATTTTTCTTAATGAAATTGCTTAAATTTAAAATAAATTTTGTAAGTGCTGGTAATTCAGCACCATTATCAGCAAACATAGCTGAAAATTGTGGTACTAGATAAGTAAGCATAAATATTAATACACCAAAAGCGATAACTAAAACAACCACTGGATATATCATTGCTGACTTCATCTGTTTCTTAGTTTGATCCATAGAAGTGTAATAATCAGCCATATCATCTAATATTGTAGGCAAATCACCAGTCATCTCAGAAGTTTTTACCATGTTTATCAAAAGTTTAGGATAAATATTTCCTTGCATAGTCATTGCATCAGATAAATTTTCTCCTTTCAACAATTGATAAACTAATTGACTGAAACTTTTTTTCAATTTAGGCTTGTTTGTCTGCTTGGCTAAAATTTTAACAGAATCAGCTAAAGGAATACCTGCCTTAAGATAAGTTGATAATTGTGTTAAAGAAAAAGATAAATCACCAGCTTTAAGTGGACCATTACCACCAATATCAATATCATATTTACTTCTTTCTTTTACATCAAGAACCTTGTAATCCTGATTTAATAAAAAAGAACGAACATCGTTTTCATTTTCAGCATCAAAATAGCCGTTTTCTTTTTTACCGACACCATTAATAATGGTATATCGATAACGTTTAAGAGGAGGCGCTACCTTTTTTTTATTATCATCTAAACTAGAAGGGAAATCAGATAAATTCACTTCTTGTGGATTATTAACCTGAGCTTGATTAGCAGACTGTTGACTAGAACTACTTTGTACAACAGTACTATCATTTTTTTTAATTTTTTTCTTTGAAAATAATCCCATAAAGTCAGTCTCCTTTTATCTTATCATTATGATAATTTTATCATAAATATTTTTATTTTTGAATACATATTTAAACATTTTAGTTATTTTACATATATTATATAGAGGTGAAACTATGTACCCAAATGTAACTTCAACTCCAACTCTTTTATCAAAAATTATTAGTTTAAAAGATTCTATTAAATGGGGAGAAATATTAGATGGAACAAAAAAGACATTAGATGTTATATCTCAAGCAATACCTATTTATTATCAGGTTAAACCAATCGTTAGTAATGCTAAAACTATATTTAAAATAGCAGGAGCACTAAATACAAATAATGATTCAAGTAATAATATAGAGCAAAATAAAAAAGAAGAAAATATTTCTCCTAATAATAGCCCTATTTTTTATTTATAGTATATTTTTCAATAAATTGTTTTTTATAATCTAAGAATCTATCATCTTTAATAGCCTGCCTAATTTCTTCAGTAAGTTTTATCAAAAATCTAATATTATGTATAGAAATAAGTCTACCACCTAACATTTCATCAACACTAATTAAATGTCTAATATAAGCACGAGAGTAATTTTTACATGCATAGCAATCACAATCTTTTTCAATTGGACCTAAGTCTTTTTTATATTTAGCATTATTAAAATTAATTTTACCAGTTCTAGTAAACGCCTGACCATGTCTAGCAATTCTTGTAGGTAGTACACAATCAAACATATCAATTCCTCTTTCGACACCTTCAAGTATATCAATAGGATCTCCAACTCCCATCAAATATCTTGGTTTATCTACTGGTAAAAATCTAACTCCATCCTCAATCATTTTATACATAGTAGGTTTGTCCTCTCCAACTGAAGTACCACCAATACTGTAACCATCAAAATCTAATTTAACAGTTTCCTTACAAGACCATTCTCTTAAATCTTGGAACTCTCCCCCTTGAACTATTCCAAATAAAGATTGATTTGGATTATTATGTACATCTTTTCCTCTTTTAGCCCATCTAAGTGTTCTTTCAACACTTTTTTTCATATAATCATAGCTTACAGGGTAAGGAGGACACTCATCAAAACTCATAGCAATATCGCTATCTAATTTGTTTTGTATTTCTATAGATTTTTCAGGGGTTAATAAAAGGTTAGTACCATCAATATGACTCTTAAAATGAACTCCTTCTTCAGTAATATCTTTTTCTTTATCTTTTGCTAAACTAAAAACTTGAAAACCACCACTATCAGTAAGAATAGGTCCATTATAATTCATAAATTTATGTAAACCGCCACAATATTCAACAATATCTTCTCCTGGTCTTAACCATAAATGATAAGTATTTGCAAGAATTACTCCAGAACCACACGCTTTAACTTCATCCGGAGAAACTCCCTTAATAGTACCTCTAGTACCTACTGGCATAAACATAGGTGTATCTACAACTCCATAATTAGTTTCGATCATTCCAAGTCTTGCATTACAATTACAATCTTTATGTAGTAAATTATATTTAATTTTCATATTTTAACCTCACAAACATTAAATAATATAAACATATTATTTTCTCTTATTATAAATAACAGGATAATCATCCTTATATTTAACTAAACTCTTTTCAATGACTAATTCTCCCATATCATTATCCTTCACTCCAGAACGTGCTACAGAAATAACTGTCGATAACCACTCTTCTTCACTTTCAAAATAGTCAAAATAATCACCATGTGGCCCACCTTCACATAAAGCAACCAAAAAATCTTTATTATTTTTAACAGCTGAACAAACAATATCTAAAGCCGCACCACATGGCATTAAACCAACTAACAAGTCAGCATCAGTAACATTAGTTTTATCACTAAACATTTCCCTTACTAATTGTAATTTAGGGCTACTTTTCTCATATATAGACAAAAGAGGATCATAAACTTTTATAGTACCAGATACTTGTCTTTCAGATAATCTTTTAGCAAGCCTAGGAAGATGTCCACCTCCTACTTCGATAATATTTTTGTTTTCAATTCCACAAGTATCAAAAATAAGATCAGCAAAACCATCATAAATGTTCTCACTTTTAGGTATCAATCCAAACTCATCATATATCTCTCTAACAATTTCATAATTACTTAAAAAATCATCATTTGCTGAAGCCATCAACAAATACTCTTTCTCCCTAAGATTAAAAACCTCAGGATATTTTTTAAAATATTCCTGTAAAAGATAATATTTATAATTTTTTTCTTTCATATATCTTCTTCCTTAACAAAATCTTTTTATCATTATTATCACACTTAGCTAAAAAATGACTTTTAAAAATAGAAATATATTTACGAATACAATGATTATAAAAATAAATAGAAATATTATCATAATCTTGAAGAAAATAATCGTTAAATTCTAATGTACCACTTTCATAAAGAAATTTATATAATTCTTCTTCACTTACCTCTTCCATAAAAGGTTCCTCATCAACTCTTACATTTTTTAAACTAAATTCATCAATAGGAACGGCAAGATCTACTAAATAAGGTTTATCAATTTCTACAATATTAAAAGCATGCCATGAATAAGTATTATCCAATTTTATTACACCTAAAACAACATTTGAATCAATACCCAAAAAATTTAATAAATTATTAGCCATCGTTGAAAATTCTGTACACATTGCTACATTACTTTTATAAAAAATATTATTTGATCTTTCACTAGATCTAATATAATTTCTATCTCTATCAATAATTGGTCTAAATAAATCTTCTCTATTAGAAGAATAAATATTAAGTATACTACTACAATAAGCTTTTAAAAATTCATTTATTTGATAAATAAGATCAAATTCATTTTCAATTTCTATTTTATTTTCCATAAAATAAATAAAAAAATCTTTTATATAACTATTATCATCAATAAAATAATAGCATCCAGCATTATAAATATTGCCTTTATCAAAATCAGAACCAAATATAATTTTTACATCATTTGGTATAAATCCAGACCATAGATATGATAAATCATATCTATGCAAACTTTTATTTATATTCAATGGGGAATTAATACCAATAAACTTTGTATCATTTAACTCTTTAGATTCTTTCGTTAATACATCAATTCTTTTATTAATAATACTATCTAAACTTTCTTTACCTGAAAAAATATATTTTAAAAATTTATCATATGTAACTTTTTTATAATTCATATTTCCCCCTAAAAATCAATATCAACCAAAATTGGATAATGATCGCTTATTTTTAAATCTTTAATAATTTTATGATTGACTAAAAAAAATTTATTTGAAATAAAAATATGATCTATTTCTCTATGATATCTAGACTCTTTAAACGTTCTATCATTAAACTCAACTCTATTTATTCCTTTTTTTTCTAATAAAGAACAAAACTTATTAAAAATATCTTTATTATTCTTTAAATTAAAATCACCCATCAATATTATTAAATTATTATCTTTAGCAATAAGTTTATATAAATAATTAAGTTGTCTTAATTTAACCTTCTCATATTTATAATCCAAATGTGTATTATAAATACTTATCTTATAATTTTTATATTCAATAACATTTAAAGTAACTATTCTCTTTAACAAACTAGGTAAATGTGGCATATGATAAGTTTTATGAAATAAAATTGGATAGCTACTAATAATAGGATTTTTTTCATTTATAATATTAAATAAAAATTTAATATAAAATCTATAATTACCATAATAACTATATTTATTATTTAATATTTTTTTTAAATCTTTATCTACTTTAGAATATACTTCTTGTAGACATAATATATCAATATTATTATTTACTAAGTAATTATAAATTTCATTAGTTTTACTAACATTATATTTATTATAATCATTTTTTATATTAAATGAACTAACTCTAAGCATTATTCAGTAAAATCAAAATAGAAGTCTAATATACGAACAGAGTCTCCAGTTTTTGCACCCATTTTTATTAATTTATCGTCTATTCCCATCCGACGTAGACGCTTTGCAAATCTTCTAATGGCTTCATCTGATGTAAATTTAGTCATTTTAAAGATCTTTTCTACTTCTTTACCAGATACTACCCAAGTACCATCATCATCTCTAGTAATAGTAAAAGGCTCATCTTTCTTAAATTTATATAGAATATGAGATTCAACCTGGGACTCATCATATAGAGGATTATATGGTATATTATCTAATATATCAGCAAGTCTATTAACAGCAACATCAAGTCCTTTATTTAATGCTCCACTTACCTCATATACTTCACAATTTACTTTTTTCTTAAATTCTTCTAGATTTTCTTTTGCTCCATCTAAGTCCATTTTATTAGCTAATACAATCATAGGTTTTTTTAATAAATCTTTATTAAATGCTTCTAATTCTTTATTAATTAATAAATAATCTTCATATGGATCACGGCCTTCAGATCCTGACATATCAACAACATGAGCAATAACTCTAGTTCTTTCAATATGTTTTAAAAATTTATCACCTAATCCTTCACCAAGACTTGCTCCCTCAATAAGTCCAGGCAGATCAGCCATTACAAAACTTCTATTGTTGCTTGCACGAACAACCCCTAAATTTGGTGCTAAAGTTGTAAAATGATAAGCCGCTATTTTAGGTCGAGAAGCAGAAACACAAGAAATTATTGTACTCTTACCAACACTTGGTAATCCAACAAGCCCTACATCAGCAAGTAATTTAACTTCAACTTTAAGTTTTCTTTTTTCTCCTTCTTCTCCCTTTTCAGAATAATCTGGAGCTGTATTGGTTTGAGTTTTAAAAGCAGTATTACCACGACCACCGCGACCGCCTCTAGCAATAACTTCCTCTTGATTTTTTCTAGACATATCAGCAATTACTAAACTCGTTTCTAAATCCGTAACAACAGTTCCTTGTGGCACTTTAACAATAACAGGTGGTGCACCTTTACCATGTTGATTTTTACCACGACCATTTTCACCCTTAGGTCCCTTAATAACTTTTTGATATCTTAAATCTAGCAAAGTATGTAATCCTTCATCCACTTTGAAAATAATATCAGCTCCATGGCCACCATTTCCTCCATATGGACCACCCATCGGAACAAATTTTTCTCTTCTAAAAGCTGTGCAACCATCTCCACCATTACCAGCTTCTACTTTTAATATTACTTCATCGACAAACATTATATCAGCCCTTTCCCTTAAATTATAACAATTATTAAACACTTCGTCCAGTAAAACAAAAAAAGAGTCCAAAAGAACTCCTTTAATCTAATTATTCTGCTACAGGATAAACACTAGCTTGTTTCTTATCTCTTCCTAAACGTTCAAATTTAACAATTCCGTCAATAGTAGAATAAATACTATCATCATTTCCACGACGAGTATTAGTTCCTGGAAATATTTTAGTTCCTCTTTGACGATAAATAATAGAACCAGCTGTGACAAATTCACCATCAGAAGCTTTAGCTCCAAGTCTACGTCCTATAGAATCACGACCATTAGATGTAGATCCTTGCCCTTTATGATGAGCAAATAATTGAATATCTAACTTTAAAAACTTCATAATTCTCCTCCTTACTTTAACAAAAATTAACTTTAATATTAGCTGGATAATTGCTCTCCAACTCTTTTAAAAGACTAACCATATTATTAGTTAATACTTGAGTTATCTCATCATCACTCTTAATATTAATAGTCATACCCTTTTTACTTACTAAATAATCAAGACTACCTTCTCTTAATGCAATTATTCCATTAACTGTAGTTGTAACAATACTACTACATGCACTACATACAATATCTTTTCCATAATCATCATACATAGCATGTCCAAGTATTACAACTTTTTTATATCTTCTTTTTTCTCTATATACTTGAACTTGAATCATTATTATCCATTAATTTTAGTAATCTTAATCTTTGTATAAGGTTGTCTATGTCCTTGAGTAACACGATTAGATCTATCTTTACTCTTATATTTAAATACTTTAATTTTCTTAGACTTACCATTCTTTAAAACTTCACCTTGAACAGTAACACCAGTAAGATAAGGACTACCAACTTTATTATCAAGCATTAATACTTGTTGGAAATTAACATTGTCTCCTTCTTTAGCATCGATCTTTTCAACAAAAATCTCACTACCTTCAGAAACATAATATTGCTTTCCACCAACTTTAATTACAGCGTTCATCAAATTACCTCCTTCTTTTAAACTTAAGACTCGCTCTTAAGGCACAAATGAATGTTTATAACCTTTTCAATGCGGTTTGAGCATGAGGCTTCAAACAGATAGATTATAACATAATAAATTAACCATTGTCAAATA
>OMUM01000109.1 GCA_900314225.1 uncultured bacterium
TATATCAAAAATATAAAAAAATAAAAACCCTACTAATAGGATTTCTAATAATCATTACCAAAAATTAAACCAATTAAATTATTTACTAAGAATTTAAAATAATTAATCTTTTTTATATTTTTACTACATATTAAGTCAGAACTACTTATTATATTATTATTATATAAAACATTAATCTTACCAACACTATTTCCCTTATTAATTGGATAAATTAGTTTATTTAGAACTATCTTATACCTATAATTCTTCTTTTCTCCTATTCCTTCTATTACACCTAAATCATCCTTTGTAACTAAGTCTAAATATTTAATATTTGCTTTATCTAATCTAACTTTAGAAACAATACTTCCTTTTTTCTTTAAAATATTCATTTTTATATTATTAAAACCATAATCAAGCATTTCCATTACTTCTTTATTTCTAGTTTTACTATCATTTTCACCTAAAACAATACTAATTAATCTTAAATTATTTCTTTTAGCTGTTCCAGCTAAACAATATAAAGCATCATCAGTATGACCTGTCTTTAAACCATCTGCTCCATCATAAAAATTTATTAGCTTGTTTGTATTTACTAACCAAAATTTTTTATCAGTACCTTCACGTAAATAGTCTTCATGAATTGATGAAAAGCGAAGTATTTCACTATGATTAATAATTAAATTTCTCGCAATTATTGCCATATCATAACTAGTAGAATAATGATCATCTTCATCAAGTCCAGTGCAATTAACAAAATGAGTATTTTTTAACCCTAAATCTTTTACAACTTTATTCATTCGCTCAACAAACTTCTTCTCACTACCACTAATATATTCGGCCATTGTAACAGTAGCATCATTTCCACTCGCAACACTTATCCCTTTCATCAAATCTTCAACTGTTATTTTTTCCCCTTCTTCTAAATATATTTGTGAACCTCCCATACTAGACGCATTACGACTAACAGTTACAACATCACTCCATTTAATATTACCTTTTTCAATTTCCTCTAAAATAATAGTTTGAGCAACCATCTTAGTCATTGAAGCAACACTTAATTTATCATCTTTATTTTTTTCAAATATAATTTTCCCTGTATTAGCTTCCATTAATATACCACTTTTTGCATTAGGAATTAATTCATCTGCAAAAACAAAAAATGGTGAAAAAAATAAAACTATTAAAAATAAAATTTTTTTCATACACCCTCCTAATATTTAATATGTTAAATATTAAAAAATATTAAATTTATAATTAAATTTATTCATAAATTACCAAGAATTTGCTATTATATTATTAGGTGATGATAAATGACCAAAGTAAGAAAAAGAAAAATAAAAATTAAAAAAAAGAACTTTTTAATTTTTATAATTTTTTTATTACTAATAACTATAACATTTTCTAAAATAACTAGTTTACTACTAAATTTATCAACAAATAATAAAGAAAAAACAGAAGAAAAGAAAGAATTTTCTGAAACTGAAAAAAAACTAAAAAAATTAAATAATGTAAATAAAAAAATAACATACTTTAAAATAAATAATCTAGATAGATACTTAGCTTATCAAAATAAAAATAAAAAGTTAAATACAACACAAATTATAAAAGATGTAAATATGGATTTAGACAAAGAGCCATATGAAGATATGAATGAAGCAAAAAACTTAAATAAAACAAACATTTTAGTAAATAAACATAACTATTTAAGAAAAAACTATGTTCCAGAAAACCTAGAAAAAATAAATACAAGATATGCTTTAAGTGATATGAGTTTAGTTAATGAAGCAAAAAATGCATTTGAAAAAATGTCAAGTACAGCATTAAATGAAAACCTAAAAATAATAGCTATGTCTACATATAGAAGTTATGAATATCAAGTAAATTTATATAATAATTATGTTAAATCAGATGGAAAAGATGCAGCAGATACATACTCAGGTAGACCAGGAAATTCAGAACATCAAACGGGACTAGCTGTAGATGTATATAATCAAAAAGAAAATTATACCAATTTTGAGAAAACAGAAGAATATATTTGGATGCAAAATAATGCTTATAAATATGGTTTTATATTAAGATTTCCAAAGGGAAAAGAAAAAGAAACAGGTTATGAATTCGAATCATGGCATTACAGATATGTAGGTAAATCTATAGCAAAAGAAATAAAAGAAAGAAATATATCTTTAGAAGAATATATTGCTACACATTAAAAAGAGATTTAATCTGAAGTGATATAGTTAAAGTAGACATAAAAAAAAGAGATGTCTACTTTTTCTATGTTAAAATTATTTTAAGGAGATGATATTTATGGGAAGACCAAAAGGCACATCAAATAGACAGTTCAGCAATGAAGAAAAAGAAAAAATATTATTAGAACATTATAATGAACATGTACCATGGAATGAAATTTATAGAAAATATAATTTAAGTTCTAGTCTTGTTTATTCATGGAGTGTTAAGTACAGGGAAAATGGTGCTAAAGGATTAGATTCAAACAGTGGAAAACATAATAATAATTATGGTGGTTTATATTTAAAAAAACCTAAAAACAAAATAGAAGAATTAGAATTTGAATTAATGAAAAAAGATATTGAGATTGCTCGATTAAAAAAAGGTTATATGGTGAAAGGAGTTGGTGCCAAAAAGGAATTCGTTACTACATTAGACAAGAATATAAAATAATTGATGAATATAAAAATAAATATGGAGTTAAATTATTATGTGAATATATGTCAGTTAGTAGATCTGGATATTATAAGTGGAAATACAGACAAGAAAATCCAACAGAGAAAATGATATCAAGACAATCAGATATAGATTTAATAAAAGAAATACATAAAAAGCATCCATCACACGGATATAGATGGATTAATGCTTATGCAAGATTACATTACGGAATAATATGGTCTAATAATCATGTTCATTTATGTTGTAAATATGAAGGAATACGTTCAAAAGGAAAACATTATCAATGGAAAAAGCCTGAAGAAGAACATAAAAA
Organism: uncultured bacterium; assembly: GCA_900314225.1. GTDB lineage: Bacteria > Bacillota_I > Bacilli_A > RF39 > UBA660 > UBA3789. The sequence goes on from OMUM01000109.1 coordinate 2,984, forward strand.
ATTCAATAATTTAGTATGGAATGGATGGAAAAAACTTACAAGACCTTTTCAAGTTATTGTTTCAGATATGACTGCGTTTTGGGTTAAAAATACATATTATGAATTAACTCTTTATTTTGATGCATGGAATAAAGAAATTATTGGATATGGTTTAGTTTCTAATAAAGGAGATATAAAATCATATTATGATGGATTAAATCAAGTATTAAACAAAATAAAAGAAGAACAAATCGAAGAACCAATTGTTTTACACACTGACCAAGGTTCTGTTTATTCCTCTTATACATATAACAATCTTCTTAAAGATTTTAATATTCAACGTTCAATGAGTCGAGCTGGCACACCAACAGATAATCCAGTAAATGAATCATTAAATGGTTGGATAAAAGAAGAATTGTTTATAGATTTTGATTTAAAACATGCTAATGATGTTCCAAATCTAATAAAATTATACATTGATTATTACAATAATGAAAGACCAAGTTATGCCTTAAATTATAAAACCCCAATTCAATATAAAATTGAATCGGGATTTTAATTCTCTTTTTAAAGTGTCTATTTTTTCTTGACTACTTCAATCAAATCTCTTTTTAAAATACTTATATAAATGATAAAATCCTGTAAAAATAAT
>OMUM01000060.1 GCA_900314225.1 uncultured bacterium
GAAAGAGATTAAATCTCTTTTTTATTTGACCTTAATTAATATTTTTAATATAATTTATTTATAATAGGAGGGGTATTTTATGTCAAAAGTAGATTGGATTACTTGGAAGACTAATCCTGAAGAAATAATTAAACCTAATAGTTTAGAAGATAAAATTACTGATGAATACAATAATTATAGTTCATATATGTATCCTAATATATATGAAAATATAAGAAATGAAGTATTAAATGGTGGTCTTGATAAACAATCTTTAAATATTTTAGGTGAATCTCCTGCTAATGAAATGGCTATTAATATATTAAATAATATTGATGAGATAAAGAGTATTATTGAAAATTTGAAAACTCAAATAAATGAAGAATTGGATGAACAAAAGGGTATTGAAAAAACACAATTAATAAATGATTTAGAAGATAAAATATTAGAGGAAAAAGCTGTATCTACTAGTGAAAATTTTAGTATAATTAATAAATTAAAAGAAAGGTTAGAACAAGTAAAAACTTTATAGGTAATAGAATATGGCAAATGGATTTACAGGTTGTATTGATTTAGAAAGATTAAGAAAATCATGTGAAATATTAAATGTAGTAGAAAATTATATTAATAATAGGGATTTAACTGAAGAATTTATTGATATAGAAGAAATGATTAATAATATTAATTTTGAACATGGTTCATGTATAACAAATTATAAAGATTCTATTAATAATATTTATGATACTATTTCAGAGATAAAGCAGGAAATTACTCTTTTAAGAGATAATTTGAATACAACAATTACTAATTTTTCTAAAATTGATAATATTTCTAAGGATGATCTTATGGATTTATCTGATATATATAAAAATACTTTGGCAAGTAGAAATATTAATAATAGTTTGAATAGTGGAATTAATATTAATATTTCTAATAATATAGAGGATTTTAGTAATAATATAGATGATTCTATTAAGAATTTTATGGTTAAAAGTAATATTAAAGATTATCCTAATAATTATTCTTCTGAAGCTGCATGGAGAAAAGCTTTAAATGATAAGTATTCTTCTTTGAATATTTCTGATAATGATAGGGAAAATTTGATTGATAAGGACATGTCTATATGGCGACAAGAAAGAACTGGTTCAAAGGTTACTTCTATTGCGACTAGTGAGATTGCTGAAAGGGAGTCTAATATTAATAATTTAGCTTCTAGATATATGAATAAATATAATATGGATAAGAATGATGCTGATGTTTTAGCAAGACTTAAGGATGAATTTAATCAAGCTAAATTAAGCCATGGGACTGTATCTGAATTTAATTCTATTTCTGATAGATTAAGTGTTATTGAAAATAAGTATAATATTAATTTGAGAAAGTCTATTGTTAATAGTGTAGATAATGCTATATCAAATGGTACTTCTGATAGTTATAATACTATTCCTATTGGACTTGGAATTGCTGCTGCTGGAATTAGTGGCTCAGTTGGAGCAGTTATTGTTGATGGGAATAGTCATAAAAAACATAGGTATACAAAGAATGGTAATTATGAAGATAATAGTGATGAATTAAATTTAGAAGGAGATTATGTTTCTAATGATATTCCTCAAGATACATTAGCAAATTCTACAAATACTTCTTTACCTGATTTTGATATGAATAATAATTATAATAAAATATATCATGCTAATAGGAATAAAGAAGATTTGAATAAATTTTATGATGATACTGATGACTTTTTTTATAAGGATGATGATGAATGATGAAAAATAAATTTTTACCATTAGGTAGTATAGTACAATTAAATAGTGGTTCAAAAAAACTCATGATTACTGGTTATTTAGTTAGTTCTCCTGATTATCCTGATCAAGTTTTTGATTATTGTGGTTGTATGTATCCGGAGGGAATAGTTAGATCTGATACTATATGTATATTTAATCATTCTGAAATAATTAAGATTATATTTAAAGGTTATTTAGATTTAGATGAAAAAAAATATTTAGAATTAATTAATGATAAGAAAAATTTGCTAAAATAATTAAAATAATGTATAATTTTAGACATGAAATGCGATGAAGCTGAGGAGTAAATATATTATTTTTTGTAGAGAGTTCATGGGTGGTGTAAATGAATAGAAAATATATTGAAGGTAGCAGTGGAGCATAATTATTGAAATTAAGTAGATAGTTTCGGATAGTTCCGTTATAAATATTAAGCTATTTTATAGAAATTAAGGTGGTACCACGATCTATTCGTCCTTTGGATGAATAGATTTTTTTTGAAAGAAGGTAATTATATGAATAAATTATTTATTGATATGGATAATTGTATTACTGATTCTAAAATATTAGATTATATTAATGAATTTTTACATACAAATTATGAGTTAGATAAACAAACAAATTTTTATTTACAAGATCTTACTGGTAATAAGAAAAGCAAATTTTTTGATTTTCTTAAAGATAAAAATTTATATGGAGATTATCCATTGAAAGATAATTGCTTTGATGTATTGAATAACTTAAATGAGATATATGATATTTATATAATTACTTCTTATATTTGGAATTATAATATTGATATTAGTGGAGATAATTTGAAAAATAAGTATTATTATTTAAGAGAAAAATTATCTTTTATTCCACCAGAGAAATATATTTTTACAACTAACAAGAATATTATTAATGCTGATATTATGATTGATGATAAGTTAGATAATTTAAGTTCAGCTAAAGTAAAGATATTATTTGATGCTTGGCATAATAGAAATATTGATGATGATAAATTAAAAGAAATGGGCGTTGTTCGAGTGTGCAATTGGTTAGAAGTTTTAGATTTATTGGGAGGAAAAAATAATGAATGAATATGGTAAGGTAATTATTATACCTAATGAGAATGTCCTTGCAATAGGAAAATATGAACATGAAGTAATTAATAATCATTTAGATGCATTTATTGATTTTTCAAATAAATATAATTTGGGTTATCATTTTACTAATGACGATTCACAATTTGCTCCTATTACTTTAGCTAAAGATGGACATTTGATTGTAAAGTCTGTTAATAATGATGAATTAGTAATATTTTATATTCCTAGAGTAATAACTGATAAACAAATTGAATGGTATCAATATAATTATTTAAATTATTTTAGGGCTAGTCAAATAGGGGGTTTTTCTATTCAAGATGATGATGAAATTAAACAAATAATTGGTTTAACCAATATAAATAGAGAAATAAAGAAGAAAAATATTTTATATATGAAAGAAGTTGGTAATAATGTTAGAAAAGAAATATAATCATAAGTTAGTTGAAGAGAATAAATATGAAGAATGGAAAAATAAAAATTATTTTGAAGCAGGTGATACTTCTAAAAAACCATTTTGTATAGTTTTACCTCCTCCTAATGTTACTGGTAAACTTCATTTAGGACATGCTTGGGATGTTACTTTACAAGATA
>OMUM01000068.1 GCA_900314225.1 uncultured bacterium
GTAATGTTATATATACAAAGATTGATGGCTATAAATTTATGTTTATGGGGGATGCCTCTATAATACGTGAAAAAGATATTTTAGATGAATATAATATTTTAAATATTGATGTTTTAAAAGTAGGACATCATGGTTCTAATACAAGTAGTGATAAAGAATTTATTAAGAAAATGAATCCTAAATATTCAATAATAAGTGTTGGAAAGAATAATCGTTATGGGCATCCAAATAAAGAAATATTAAATTTATTAAATAATTCAAAAATATATAGAACAGATCAGGATGGAAGCATTATTTTTAAGATTAAAAATAATAAATTAAAAATTGAGACTTGTAGTCCATAGGAAGGAGTATTATGAATTATTATAATGAGATTAAAAATAAAATAATAGATAATGAAGTATATTCAAAAGTAAAAGACTATTCAAAAGAAAGATATAAAGTTATCACATATTTTGAAATAGGCAAATTATTAACTGAAGCTGGTGGTAAATATGGAGATAACATTATAGATGAATACTCTAAAAAATTAGTTATTGAAGTTGGGAAAAAGTATAATCGAAGAACTTTATTTAGAATGAAACAATTTTATAATATGTTTAAAGATGAAAAAGTGTCGCCACTGGCGACACAATTGACTTGGAGTCATTATTCTGAACTGTTATCAATAAAAGATATTAACAAATTAATGTATTATATCAATATTGCAATAAATAATAATTTATCTAAAAGAGAATTAAGAGAAAGGATTAAATCTAATGAATATGAAAGATTACCAATTGAAACAAAGAATAAGTTAATATTGGAAGATAAAATTGAAGTGAAAGATTTAGTGCCTAATCCAATTTTAATTAAAAACAGGAATAATATTGAAATTGCCACTGAAAAAGCATTACACAATTTAATATTAGAAGATATTGAATCGTTTATGAAAGGCCTTGGTAATTCATTTAGTTTTATAGGTAGTGAGTATAAAATTAAGATAGGAGATAGAAATCACTATATTGATTTATTACTATTCAATATAAAATATAATTGTTATGTAGTAATTGAGTTAAAAGTAACAGAATTTAAAGTAGAATATATTGCACAAGTTCAAAAATATATGAATTATATAGATAAAAATGTAAAAGAAATAAGCAATAATAATACAGTAGGAATATTAATTTGTAAAAGAGAAAATAAATTTGTAATAGAATATTGTTCAGATGATAGAATTGCTGTTAGAAAATATGAATTAGTGCAATACAATAATTATAGGATGTGATAATTATGAGTTATGAAGAGGCAAAAGAATATTACGGAGAAGAATTATGCAATTTGTTAATAAAAATATATAATTTTTGCAAAAAAAGTGGGTATGTAATATATCAACATGCTACTGACGTAAATTCTGCAAATAATATATTAAAGAAAGGATTTATATGTTCTAAAAGTGAAATTTCAAATGTTCCAACGGAAATACTAGACGCAGGACCCATTGACTATACTAATGATGAAAATGGTGTAAAAACTTTGATATATAATGGTGGTCAATGTCAATTAAGACAAAATGGTATAAGAGATGAATTATCAGATACTCAACACTTTTTTGAGAATACATATTGTAATTTAGATTTTGGTAACCTTGCCAACCCAAATGTTAATAGGAGTGGTTTTGGTGCTACTTGTATATTTGTAGTTTCTAAAGATTTTGTTGGTGCAAGAGAATATAAACAATTTGAAATTGTTGAATCTCATTTTGATGATTGGGAAGAGCAAGAAGTTCCAGAATCATATTTTGAAAGACACATTATACCATTCCAATTTTGTATAGGATACTTAGATGTAAAAAATAAAAGATTTGTTGCAAATCCAAGTTTTCAGTTTAATTATGGAATATCTGATGAATTAATACTTGGAACTACCTCATCAACTGAAAGAGATTTATCAATTGAGCTTGAAAATAATATAAAAAGAAATAAGTAGATTGCATTTTGCATTCTTTTTTCTTTATCTAAATTCGTGTGCATAACCGAGTATCACACATGGAGATAAGGATTATATGGGAGAAGTTAAAACATTAATAGATAATTTTAAAGTAGGTAGAGTAATATTTAATTGTGGTAATTTTAATTATTTAGAAAAGAAAT
>OMUM01000138.1 GCA_900314225.1 uncultured bacterium
TAGGATCAATATTATATTTCTCATGTAAATCATTAATAGTACCACAATTAGGAGTATGTAATAATTCTCTTTTCTTTTTATTTTCTTTACTTTTTATAATTTTACTATTAACATCACAAATTTCAATATTAGAAGAAAAATCACAATTAGTACAAGTAACTACAATATCTTCTCCGATATCCGTAATAGCTTGAAACTCTTCAGATAATAATCCTCCCATTGCTCCTGTTGCTGCTTTAACTATTTTATAATTAATTCCAATTCTATCAAATATTCTTTTATAAGCATCAAACATTAATTTATATGATTTATCTAGTCCATCCATATCTTTATCAAAAGTATAAGCATCTTTCATAACAAACTCACGTGTTCTAATTAAACCATATCTACTACGAGGTTCATCTCTATATTTATTTGCCATTTGATATAAACTAATAGGCATATCCTTATAAGACTTAATTGCATCACGACATATTTCTACAAATAATTCCTCATGTGTTGGTCCTAGAACATAGCTTCTTCCTACTCTATCTTTCAATGCAAACATATCATCCCCAAAAGTATCACGTCTACCACTATCTATATAATATTCTTCTGGTAATAAGCTAGGCATAACAAGTTCTTGAGAACCAATATTATCCATTTCTTCTCTAACTATATTCTCAATCTTTCTAAATACTTTTAATCCTATTGGTAAAAAAGCATAAATTCCACTACCTATTTTTTTAATCATACCAGCTCTAACTAATAAATTAGCACTAGTACACTCTTCATCTTTTAAATCTTCTTTTTTAGTTACAAAATAACTATGACTTAATTTCATATACTAACCTCCAAATAAAAAGAATGATACCAAAGGAGTGCAAATGCACGGTACCATCCTTATTTTAACTTTAATTTATAACGGTAAAGCATCACCGGAAACATTGTTTCTCCAAAAAGATAGGAATTAAATAAGATTATTATTAAGTTCTCACTATCCTTAACTCACTTTATATAAGAGCTTACTTAATCATGTTCTTTTCATGGATTTAAATTTTCTTTATATTACAATAAATTATAAATATTGTCAAATTATTTATTATTATTAATTTCTTCTTCTATTCTCATTAATTGATTATATTTACAAATTCTATCTGTTCTAGACATAGATCCAGTCTTTATTTGACCTAGATTTAATCCTACTGCTAAATCAGCAATAGTTGTATCTTCAGTTTCTCCAGACCTATGTGAAATAATAGTTGCATATCCATTATTTCTAGCAAGTTCTATTGTTTCAAGTGTCTCAGTAATTGTACCAATTTGATTTACTTTTAATAGAATTGCATTACCAGCATGCATATCTATTCCTTTTTGTAAACACTTCTTATTAGTTACAAATAGGTCATCACCTACTAATTGAATCCTATCTCCAAGTCTCTTAGTAATTTCAGCAAATCCTTCCCAATCGTTTTCATCAACTGGATCTTCAATAGAAATAATTGGATATTTATTAACTAATTCTTCAAAGAAATCAATTAATTCACTAGTAGTTAAACTTCTTCCCTCTCCTACTAAATTATATTTTCCATCTTTATAAAATTCACTAGCTGCAACATCGATTGCTAAAGAAACATCTTTGCCTGGAACATAACCAGCTCTTTTTATTGCTTCAATTATAAGCTCAAATCCCTCAGTATTTGATTGTAAGTCAGGAGCAAATCCACCTTCATCTCCAACACCAGTTGAAAGTCCCTTTTCATTTAACACTTTCTTTAAAGCATGAAAAACCTCAGCTCCAACTCTTACTCTCTCATGAATAGAATCACGTTCAGGAATAATCATAAACTCTTGAAAATCAAGTTTATTATCAGCATGAGCTCCTCCATTTATTATATTCATCATTGGTCTAGGTAATACAATTCCATCTCCAACATAACGATATAAAGGCTTATTCTCATTATTAGCACTAGCCTTCATAGCAGCCATAGAAATACCAAGTATAGCATTAGCACCAAATTTAGATTTAGTCTCAGTTCCATCTAATTTAATCATTGCATAATCTAATTCCTTTTGATTGCTTGCATCCATACCAATAACTAAATCACGTAATGGTCCATTGACATTAGCAACTGCTTTTAATACACCTTTTCCACCAAATCTTTCTCCACCATCACGTAATTCTAAAGCTTCTCTTTCTCCAGTAGATGCTCCAGA